>CAZRIT010000018.1:0-29657 GCA_964600225.1 uncultured Oscillospiraceae bacterium
GATTGTCCGATGCATACAAAAAGACATCACGTCCTGTGATGTCTTTCAAATTGTCGGATTTCTTCCGAATGCTTGGGCTTTGGTTGGCAAACGCCTCCGTCAGGCCTGCACATAGCCCATGAGCCAAATTTGCTGCGCGTCGCCCGCCTGCTTGGGTGAAACGGTCACAGCGCCCGCAGGGAACCGCTTGACGGGGATGCCTTCAGCCGCCGCCAGGAACGGCTCCACGCCCGCAATTTCAAACGTCAGTTCGGGCGTTTGATAGTGCATGGGGACGATGATGCGGGGGTTCAGGCGCTTGACCACCTCGTACGCCTCCTCGGCGTCGATGGTGAACCGCCCGCCCACGGGGCACAGCAGCACATCGACCGCGCCGATTTGATCGGCTGTCGCATCGTCGATCAGGTGCCCCAAATCGCCCAAATGTACCACGCGCACGTCGTCAAGCACATAGCGGAAAATGACGTTTGCGCCGCGCTTGGCCCCCTGCGCCTCGTCGTGCCAGCTTCCAAACCCCGTCACCTCCACGCCGCGGACGGTCTGCGCGCCCACGGCATCCAACACGGTCGGGTTCCCGCTTGCGGCGGCGACGTAGTTGTGGTCATAGTGTCCATGGCTGACGGTGACGATATCCGCCGCAATGCTTGGCAGGCGGTAGCCCGTCTTTTCCTCGTACGGGTCGGTCAGGATGCGCACACCCGCCTCGCTTTGCATCAGGTAACAGGAGTGTCCGTACCAAGTAATCTGCATAAAAAACCCTGCCTTTCCTATTCTGTATCCATCATCCTATAGCATCACTGCTTGGATCGCGCCCCCTCGCCGCGCGCGCATATCAGCAGCCGCGCCATGGCGTCGGCCGCCTGCCCCATGCGCGCCGTGAGCGCCATGCGCGCATCCACGGGCACACCCTGCATGATCTGCTCCACGGCAGCCAGCGCACGGTTTCTTGCCCGCCGCTGCCCCGTTGCCGCAAGGCTGAGCCAAAGCGCCCGCTGCACCGAGGGGCTTGGCGGGCAGCCCGTGCCGCCGTGGCGCATCAGCCCCAGCAGCCGATTGAGCGCGTGCTCGCCCCCATCGGATGTAACGGGCGGCAGCGCGCGCAGCGCCTCCCGCACGCACGCATCGAAGAACCCATCGGTCAGGGTCAGCAGCACCCAGCCGCTTTGAAACCGCACCGCCTCCACCGCCTCCGCGCCCCAAACGGCGGGAAACGGCAGCGCGCGGCCATCGAATTGGGGCAGATAGCAGCTTGCCGACGCACGGTACTTTTCCCAAAGCCGATCGTGCAGCGGCATGCGAATATCCCCTGTCGTCACATCGGCATATCCCGCGGCACGAAAGCCGGCCGCCAGCGCCTCGCGCAACGGATGCAGTAACCCCTGTTCCATATTTTTAGTCTACAAAAGACTGCCCCGCCTGTCAAGAATCAGGCGGTTTTGCCCACCTCGAACTGTGCCGCGTACATGCCCGCGTACGCGCCGCCCCGTTGCAGCAGCTCCTCGTGCGTGCCGCTTTCGGCAATGCGCCCGCCCTCCAGCACCAGTATGCAGTCCGCGCGGCGGATGGTGGAAAGCCTGTGCGCAATGACAAAGCTGGTTTTGCCGCGCATGAGCGATTGCATGGCGGCGCTGACGGCCCGCTCCGTGCCCGTATCGACATTGGACGTGGCCTCGTCGAGAATCAGCATGCGCGCATCCAAAAGCATTGCGCGCGCAATGGTCAATAGCTGCTTTTGCCCCTTGGAGATATTCACACCGTCGTCGGAGAGCACCGTTTCGTAGCCATCGGGCAGGGATTCAATGAAGGTATGGATATGCGCGGCCTTGGCCGCCTCGATGACCTGCTCGCGCGTGACGGCCTCGTTCCCGTAGGCAATGTTATCGTAGATGGTGCCTGTAAACAGCCAGGTATCCTGCAAGACCATGGCAAACGCGTGCCGCACATCCGTGCGCACGGCCTCCCGCACATCCACGCCGTCGATGCGGATGGCCCCGCCCGTGACATCGTAAAAGCGCATCAGGAGGTTGACAATCGTGGTCTTGCCCGCGCCTGTCGGGCCGACGATGGCAATCAGCGCGCCCGACGGCACATCGATATCCACATGCCTGAGCACCTCCGCGCCGCCGTCGTATCGGAAGGAAACGTCGCGCATCTCCACATTGCCCACCACATTGGTCAGCGTTTGGGCGTTTTGTGCATCGGGCGCTTCGCGCGGCTCGTCGATGAGCATAAACACGCGCTCCGCCGCAGCCGCAGCCGCCTGCACCTCGGAAAGGATGTTGGCCGCCTCCCGAATGGGACCCGAAAACTTGCGCGAGTACAGCACAAACGAGCTGACGCTGCCCAGCGTCAGCTTGCCGCCCAGGTACAATATCGACCCGAACACGCTGACGGCGGAGAGCGACACGTTGTTGATGAGGTTCACCATCGGCCCGAGCAGGCAGCTGGCGTAATCGGCGCGATAATACGCCTCGTTGGCGGCAAAGTTGAAGGCGTCGAAGCGCTTTTGCATGGCGTCCTCCCGCCCGTAGGCGTGGACGCTCCTGCGCGCGCTGACCGCCTCCTCGACAAAGCCGTTGAGCTGCGCCATGCGGTCCGACCGCTCCGAAAACAGCGGGTGGAGCTTTTGCATCTGCCAGCGCGAAAACCATGCGCACACGGGCACCGTCACCACAAACACCAGCGAAATGCGCGTGGACAGCATTAGCATCATGATAAACGAGCCCGCCACCGTGACAACGCTGGTGCACACCTGCATCAAGTCCGTAGAGAGCGACGCGTTGACCGTGTCGATATCGTAGCAGATGCGGCTGACCAGTTCCCCCGCGGGATGCGTATCGAAAAACGACACAGGAAGCCGCGAAAGCGTATCAAACACATCGCGCCTGAGATCGTGGCTGACGCGCTGGCTGATGCGTATCAGCCCCACGCCGAGGATGTACGTCATCACCGATGCGCTCACATAGCAGCCGAGCATCAGCAGGCAATTATGCAGCACCTTGCCAAAATCCGTACCGCCCTTGAACAGGCCAATGGCGTCCACCGCGCGGCCGCTGAGCAGCGGGATCGCCAGCGACAACAGGTTGGAAAGCAGCATCATGCTCACCAGCAGGATCAGCTTGACGCGGTAGGGCCTGAGGTATCGGCCAAGCCTGCGCACCGTGGCGCGCGTATCCTTGGGCTTGCCCTTAAGGCCGCGTGGCTCCTTCATGCCGCGTCACCCCCCATCTGTACCAGCGCAACGTCCCGATAGACGGGGCACGTCTCCATGAGCTGCTCGTGCGTGCCAAGCCCCACGGTTTTGCCGTCGTCCAGCACCAGGATGCTGTCGGCATGGCGGATGGCGCTGATGCGCTCGGACACGATAATGGTGGTGATGCGCCCGAACGCCTCGCGTATGGCCGTGCGCAGCGCCGCCTCGGTTGCGTAGTCCAGCGCGCTCTCGGCGTCGTCAAGGATCAATATCTCGGGGTCGCCCGCCAGCGCGCGCGCAATCAGCAGCCGCTGCCGCTGCCCGCCCGACAGGTTGACGCCGCGGATGTTCAGCGGGCAATCGTACCCCTCGGGCAGTTTACCGATAAAACCGTCCGCCTGCGCAATCTTTGCCGCGCGCTGCACGCGTTCCAACGGGATATCGCGCATGAACGCAATGTTTTCAAATACGCTTTCGCCCAGCAGCACATCGTTTTGGAACACCACCCCGAACATGTCGGAAAGCCGCTGTGCCGTCATGCTCGAAACCGCTTCGCCGCGGATGCGGATGCTGCCCGATTGCGCATCGTAATGCCTTAGCAGCAGGCTGATCAACGTCGTCTTGCCGCTGCCCGTGGGGCCAATGACGCCCAGCGTCTGCCCGGGCAGCAGGCGGAAGCTCACGTCGTTGACGTCGTTATGCTTGCCGTTATAGGAAAACGTCAGGTGCTCCACGGCGATGTGATACGGCTCCTCCACGCGTGCGCTCGGCACAACGGGCAGCTCATCGGGCGCAAGCAGCACCGTTTCGATGCGCTTGGCGGAGGCATTGGCGCGTGAAGTAAGCATAAAGAACTTGGTAATGGTGAGGGTGGCGTTGAGAATGATGGTAAAGTACGTTAAAAACGCCAGGATCTTGCCCGGCTGCATCAGCCCCAGATTGACGCGAAACGCGCCCACCACAATCACCAGTGTCAGCCCCGTGTTGAGGATGAGGCTCATGGCGGGTGAGGACGCGGCCATCACACTGCCCGCGCGCGTTTCTGCGTCCATCACGCCCACGTTGGCGTCGGCAAATCGGCCGCGCTCGTAAGGCTCCTTGGACAACGCCTTGATCACGCGCACGCCCGATGCATTCTCGCGCACGGTGCGGATCAGCGTTTCCACGCGCCGCTGCACGGCCGCGTACAGCGGCAGGCCCTTCTTGGTAATCAGCCACACCACCGCAATCAGTATCGGCGACAGGCACAGCAGCACCAGCGCCAGAGACGGCTCGATTAAAAAGGATACCGCCATACCGCCGAATACCAGCAGCGGCGCGCGCACGCCCATGCGCTGCATGCGATCGAAAAAGTAATGGATGTTGTAGGTATCGCCCGTCAGCCTGGAGACCAGCGACGGCACGGAGATGCGGTCCGCCGCGGCAAAGGAAAGCGCCGCCGTGCGGCTGAACAGATCGTGCCGCAGCGTCTCGGTGATCTGCCGCGATACGCGCGCCGCCATGCGGTTGGCGGTGACGTTCATGGTTACGCACAGTACGGCGGTGAGCACCATGGCCCCGCCGCACAGCCAGATGTTGCGGATGCTGCCCGTGGGCACCACGGTATCGATCATGTACGAAAGCAGCCACGGCAGCACCAAATCCATCATCGTGCCGACGAATTTGATCGTAAGCCCGATGGACATGCGGCGCGCGTATGGCTTGACATACCCGAATATGGTGCGCATGGCGGCAGATTCCTTCCAACGGATGGGCGTTTTCTCGGTATATTATAACGTAAACGTTTGAACTTGTCACGCGATCGGCGTTCCGTTATGGCAATGTACACGTTTTTTTATTGAGAAATTTATGAAAACCCTTGAATTGCACGCCCAAATGACAGATAATAGAGACAATTCAAAAGGGAGGCTGCCATATATGGGATTCGGTATCGTATTAATCGGCATCGGCGTCGTGTTTGGCGTCATCGGAGCGCTAACGTTTACGAAAGCAAAAAAGATCGCCGCCTTTGAAACCCGCCACGCCATCGTTACGCATGTGCTCACGCTCAAAAAGAACAAGCGCAAGTTCTTTGTGCCCATGGTACAGCTCAAGGTGGACGATCAGGTGCATGCCGGCCAGGGCAAAAACGTCAACGGCACGCGTTCCTACCACGAAAACCAGAAGATCAACGTCCATTGGGACCCCAAGCACCCCGAGGATATGTACATCGACGGCGACAACACCCTCATGAGCAGCGGCAGGACCTACCTCATCATCGCCGCCGCGGCGGTTGTGGCGGGCGTCATTGCGCTGATTGCGGCATAACAACGCGCTGTCGCATTCCAATCGACACATCCAACGCCAAAGCTGCCCGTTGACGGGCAGCTTTTGTTTTACGCCTGTTTTGAATGCCGCGCCCGTCAGCCGACGCTTAGGTCGGGTTGGCGGGCCGCGCGGATATCGTCCAGCGCCGCAAAGAACGCCTTGGTCACATCGGGATCAAAGCTGATGCCCGCCTCCGCGCCGATGATTTCCACAGCCACGTCAAACGGCATGGGCTCTTTATAGCAGCGCCTGGAGATGAGCGCATCGAACACATCTGCCACCGCCATGATGCGCGCCGACAGCGGGATCGCCGCGCCGCTGAGTCCCTCCGGATACCCCGTGCCGTTCCATTTTTCGTGGTGGTAGGTGGCCAGATCCGCGGCTTCCGACAGATACCCCGCGCTGCCGATGTTTTCAATGGTACCGTGCAGGATCTCGCGCCCCGCGGTGGTGTGCGTTTTCATGATGGCAAACTCCTCGGGGCTCAACTTGCCCGGCTTGTTGAGCAATACGTCGGATATGGTGATCTTGCCGATATCGTGCAGCGGCGCGGAGCGCACAAGGCTATCGATATAGTCGTCGGTCATGATCTCCCCGTACAGCGGGTTCTCGCGCAGCTTTTCCGCAATCAATCGCACATACGCGGCGGTGTGCTTGATGTGCTCGCCCGTGTTGGCGTCGCGGCTTTCCACCATGTTGGCAAAGCTTAGGATGATGCTGTGCTGCATCTGCTCGATGACGGCGGATTGCTCGTTGACGGAACGCATGTATGCCATCATGTCCGATACGGTCTTTTCAAACGCGTGGTACAGGTTTTCGATTTCGTCGCCCGTTTGGATGTTGAGCGCGCGGATGCGCTCGTTGCTTTTGACACGCTCCTGCTCACTGTTGTACGCAAACTCGTCCGCAACCTTGGCCATGCTGTTGATGGGCTGTACAATGCGTTTTTGGGCAAACCAGATCGTGCACATGACGATGAGGAGGTCACCCCCGTCAACAGCGCCAGGATGCGTATGATAAACTCCAGTTGATCCACCAGTATATCGTCCATCAGCACGTCCGCGCCCGCATAGGCCACGCAGTTGCCCGCAGAATCGTACAGCGGCCGATAGACCGACAGCAGGTGACCGTAGCGATCGTTGGATATGATGGGCTCGATGGCGCGCCCCGCCAGCAGATCGTCCAGATACGCCGCAAACGATGCGTCGTGCGGCACCACGCTGCCAAGCGACTCGCCCACAAGCTCGGGCGTGTCCAGATCGAACACCACCGTGCAGCCCTCGGGCGTGACTTGATAAACGTACATGTACTTGATATCCCCCATGCTGCGCTGAATGGCCTGCAGCCGTTCCTCGGTCGCCTGATATTCCCCCGTCATGCCGTCGTAGCGCAGGTACGCCGCAATGCGGTCGTTGTCGATGGCCTCGTCCATCATCGCGGTCACGCCCGATACCGTGGCCGAAAAGCGGTCGATCAGGGTGTTTCGGTAGATGGAGAAGCTGATGAGTATCGCAACGGAGCTCAATATCACCGCAACCGCAATCAGCAGCGTGACCACCTCGTTTTGCAGCGAGTGCTTGCGGTAAAAGGGGCGGCTGCGCATATCGGCCACGCGCTGCCGCCAGTCCCTGCCGTCGCTAAGATAGAGGCCGCCAAGCGGTAAGCTCCGCTTTACGCCCGCGGGCAAGACCTTTAGCAGCAGAAACACGACGGTCACCGTGATGAACTTATCCACCAGGTCGATGCCCATATCCGCAGTGAGCTGCGCGGCAAACGGGGATATCGAAAACGTCTCGTACAACCGTACCGCAAACGGCGCGGAGATCCCGCTGCCAAAGCTGTACCCGTACAACAGCCACGTCAGCACCGAGCCCACGCCGCCGCCGATCAATGCAAACCACAGCACCGACAACAGCGACCTGCCCGCATGCGTAAACACGCCGCGCTGCGAAAAGTGCGTAGCGGACGCTGCGATGATGACGCTGACCATGCTGTAATAGATGGTGATGGGGTCGGCAATGCCGTTGATAACGTTGGATAAAAAACCCACCGCAATGCCGGGCAGGTACCCGCCCAGAGCGGCCGCGCATATGGTGCCGATGCTATCCAAAAACAGCGGCCAGCCATAATACAGCGCCAGCCGCACGAGCGCATAATTGATGATGAGCCCCGTGGGGATCAGCAGCAGAGAGTATTGAAAGTGTCGGTTCTCGTTCAATGGCTGCCCTCAAAGGAGATGCCGTATCCTGCGCAGGAGGCGGTCAAGGGGAAACAAGTTGTTACGTCTGCGTGGTTGCCCGTGTGTTGTTTTGCACGAACCATGTAATTATAACGCACCCATCCGCCCGCGTCAAGCGCCGCAAGGGGATGGGTGCGTGATTTCATGCGATATGATCACTGCGTTCGGCGTTGATTACCCGACGCGCCTAAGCAGCACGCCGCCGTCGCGCACAATCTCGTACCAGCCGTCGTCGGCGATATCCGCAGGGTTTTCAAACAGCGCGCCGTAGGTTTCGGCAAACCAATCGGAGCTGTTGCGCAAATACAGGTAGGTAAACGCGCTGTCGGCAAGCGCCTGTGCCCATTCCTCGACCGTGGGCGTTTGTGCCCTGACAACGCCATTGTCATACGGTCCAAAGCGCCAGTCAATGAGCTTATCCACCTTGATCGGCAAGGCCTCGTACTGCATCAGGGCCATGGAGTAACCCGTTTCCTCGGGGTTTTGATCAAGGAAGCAGATGCTGTCGTCCTCGCCCATGGTCTCATACAGCCTGTTGGGCACGTCGTAGGCGGCAAGCCATTCGCGGTTTTTTTCGTTATAGTGGCGAGAGGCGGCCGTTGCATGGTACACATCCGCAATCGGTGCCAACAGCAGCACCGCACCGAGCAGCAGGCCGAGCAGCAGCACGGAAAACCGCTTGCCGTACGAAAGCGCGGTTTGTATGAGCGCGTACACGGCCAACATCAGCACCGCCGTCTGATACGCGGAAAAATAGCGTGTGAATGCGGCAAGTATCACCGCCTCCTGCTCGGTAAACGCCGTCAGATAGCCCACAAGCAGCGCCAAGAGCCACACGGCCCACCCGACGATGAGCATGCAGGCGGCCGCACACACGCGTTTGACGCGCAGCTTATCCTTCCTTGCGGCCAATGCGACCAAAAGCGCAGGCAAAACGATGACGGCGGCAACCCAGGCAAGCGGCGACAGGCGGTTGAGCCGCGCGGCGCCCTCGGGCGCGAGAATGGCTTTAAAAAACGCGGCAATCGTCTGCTGCTGATACGGAGCAAGGCCGTTACGCAGGATGGGCGCAAGCGAAACCGAGCCCGTCAGGCTTGTTGCGGACGCGGCTTTGAGGTAAACGCTCCACGAAAGCACCGCAATAAGCGCGCCCGCCAGCACGCACGCAGCGGGCAGAAAGCGCATCCTTAGCCGCTCTTTTTTGGAGAGGCCATCGGCGCGCGCCTGTATGCAGCCATCCATAAGCAGCACGCCCGATACGATGACGCACAGCACGATGCACGAGCTTTTGATCAGCGACAGCACGAACGCGCCCAGGCACAGCGTTGCGGCGGTGAATGCATCCAATTTGCGGTTACCGAAATAGGTGACCAGCAAGAACCCCGCCAACAGCCCCATAAGCCCGTCCACCAGTATCATCTGATCGAAGTCCGCAAACTCCAAAAACGGCAGCAGCAGGGCAATCCCCGCAATGATCAACACGCGCGGGATATCGCGCCAGGTCAGGTTTTTCAAAAACGGCAGCAGCAGCGACAGCGCAAGGAGGTTGCGCGCCCGAAACAGCGCGGATTGCGAAAACGCGGCGGAAAACCGCGCAAAGTAGTATTGCAGCAGCGCCTGTCCCGGCGGATACGCCGCCACATCGGCCGCTTGCCCCAGCGCGGACGAAAGCCGATCGGTCAAATGCATATGCTTGACGATGTAGCCCCAGTGATAGAACGAATCCATGCTGTACATCACGCGCCCCACGGTAAACACAAATATGCCGACCGCGCCAGCCAGCGCGGCCGCGCACGGCACGCTGATGCAAAACCGCCCGGCAAGAGGCGTCTCCCGCTTGCGCAGCACATCCGCCAGGCAGTAAACCAGAGCCAGCGCGCCCAGCACGCACACGGCGACGACGCCGATTTTCAGCGAGCCCATCAGCCCGCCCAGATAGACCGGCGGCACCACGGCCAGCACCGCGACGGGGAACGTCTCGGCAAAGGAACGGTCAAACCTGCGCCGCAGCGCACAGGCAACGGCAAACAGCGGCACGCACGCAACAAAAAACATCATTCGGCTACCTCATACATTGGCGTTTTTAGGGGAAACGACCCGATGATACATCGTTTTCAACGGTTTCATTATATCGGCGTCGTACCCGTTTGTAAAGATTGGGCGGATAACGCCGCAGCGGACGCGTCCCCCTTCCGCGCAAACGCCCCGCCGACGGCAATGACGCCAAAAAGTGTGTCATTCCGAGGAGCGAAGCGACGAAGAATCCGTCCCGCCGCAGCGGACACGTCTCCCTTCCGCGCAAACGCCCCGCCGACGGCACGGTGGCCGCGGCGGGGCGCGTTGTATCCTTTTATGCTTTGGGTTGTGCTTTCGGGAAAGCCCGCGCTATTCCTGATACCGAAGCGCCTCGATGGGGTGCTTCTTGGCGGCCTTGTTGGCGGGATACAGCCCGAACAGCAGGCCGATGCCCGAGGAAAACGCCACCGCCAGCGCCACGACGTTCGGCTTCATGCGGAAGCTGATGGGCGTGCCTGAGGTAGAGGCAACCTGCCCCGCAACCGTCAATATCCCCTCGCTCAGCAGCAGCCCGATGGCGCAGCCGATGAGGCTGATCATGAGCGCTTCGATCAAAAATTGCAGCATGATCGACCCGCGACCCGCGCCGATGGCCTTGCGGATGCCGATTTCACGCGTGCGCTCCGTGACGGAAACGAGCATGATGTTCATAATGCCGATGCCGCCGACCAGCAGCGAGATCGCCGCAATACCGCCCAGCAGCAGCGCCATGGTGTTGGTCACCTGCCCGACCGATTCCATCAAGGCGGTCATGTTGTCCACATAGAAGGAGTTCTGCTCGGGATCGTTGAACCGCTCGGTAAAGTATTCCGTCAGCACGTCGGCGGTCAGGTTCTGCTCGTTGACGTCCTCGCTGGAGACGACGATGGTGTTGATGTTCATCTCCCCCGTCATGCGCGACAGCACCGTGTAGGGGACGTAGGCCACATACTGCTCGCCGTAATAGGACATCATGGAGCTCGTCTTTTCCAGTACGCCGATGACCGTGAAGCTGCGGCCGTTGATATTGATGGACTGCCCCACGGCGTTGACGCTGCCAAAGAACTTTTCGGCCGTCTCCTCCGTCAATGCGCACACATAGGTGGTGTTGTCCAGATCGGGCGATTTGAGGAACCGTCCGTTGACCAGCGACAGCTTTTGGATATCGTAGTACGCGCTGTTTGTGCCGTAGATGGTAACCCGTTCATCCGCATAGCCGTGCTTGGCGGTATATTGCGTTTGCTGCACGGGCGCCACCTGCCTGACGTTTTGCAGCGCCTCCACCTCGTCGATATCCCGATATTGCAGGTCCTTGCCCTTGTAGTTGTACAGATAGACCGATATCATATCGGTGCCGAGCGATTGAATCTCGCTGGTCACCTGATCGGTTGCGCCGCTGACGAGCGATACCATAACCACCAGCGCCGTAACGCCGATGATGATGCCCAGCATCGTCAAAAACGAGCGCATCTTGTTGCCCGTAATGGCCTGCCAGGCCATCTTGATGCATTGCAGAATCATCCTTCGCTCGCCTCCGATACATGCCCGTCAATGATGCAGATACGCCGATCCGCACGGCCGGCAATGTCCGCGTTGTGGGTAATGAGCACAATGGTGTTGCCCGCATCGTGCAGTTGATGAAACAGGGCGATGATATCCTCGCCCGTTTTGCTGTCGAGGTTGCCCGTGGGCTCGTCCGCCAGCAGCAGCGAGGGCCTTGTGGCCAGCGCGCGCGCAATCGCCACGCGCTGCTGCTGCCCGCCCGAAAGCTCGTTGGGCTTGTGCAGAATGCGCTCCTCCAGCCCCACCAGCCGCAGCGCCTCGCGCACGCGCTCCTTGCGCTGCGCCGCCGTCAGGCGCTGGTAGATCAGCGGCAGTTCCACGTTCTGCTCGGCGGTGAGCTTGCCAAGCAGGTTGAAGCCCTGGAATATGAAGCCGATCTTGTGGTTGCGGATGGCGGTGAGCTGCTTTTCGGTATAGTTGCTGACCGACACGCCGTCGAGCAGGTATTCGCCCTCGTTGGCCACATCCAGGCAGCCCATGATGTTCATCAGGGTGGATTTGCCGCTGCCGCTGGGGCCGACGATGCTCACAAACTCGCCGCTTTGAATCGTCAGGTTTGCCTTATTCAAGGCGTACAGCGGCTGCGTGCCGATGCGATAGATTTTTGTCACGTCCCGCATTTGGATGACGGGCGTTGTTTCCGTCGTCATAGGCCTGCCTCACCACGACGCCATGACGCCAACGCCATAGCTCTTCGCAGACGGCGTATAGGATACCACGTCGCCCTCCTTTAGGCCCGACAGCACCTCGGCGTTCTCCGCATCGGAAAGGCCTGTTTTGATGGGCGTGCGCACCTTGGCGCCCGCAGCGTCGAGCGTGTAGACATACATGCCCTCGGCGTCCTCGAAGATGGCGTCCATGGGTACCGTAATGACGTTTTCCACGCGGAACACCTCAATGGTGGTGGTGCCGTTCATGCCAACCAGCAGCCTGTCGTCAGGCTCCAGCGTGATCTCCACCGCGTAGGCGGAGATGCCGTTGCTGTCCTTGCCCGCTTTGGCAATGCGCGTAACCGTGCCCGTAAACTTCTCGTCGCCGTAGGCGGTGAACTCGATGTTCGCCTTTTGCCCAAGCTGCACCTTGCCGATATCCAGCTCGTCCACGCTGATGGCCAGTATCGTTGCGCCGCCGACCTGAATCTTGAACGCATCGGAATCCTTGTCGCACGCATCGACCTTACCGGTTTTGACGCCGTCGGCCAGCAGCGATTCGCTCACCACTCCGTCAAACGGCGCGTAGATGGTCGGGTCGGCGGAGAAGCCGATGAGCCGGTTGAGGCGTTCGTACACAACCTGCCGCTCGGCGTATTTCTTTTGGAAGCTGAACTCCACCTGCCCGTTTTCGATGGCGTACATGTTCTTGCCGCGCGGCACGGATTCGTTGATTTCATAGCCGATTTTATCCACGATGCCGCTGAACCCGAACACCTTGACGGGGCTGTTGATCTCCAGCACGCCCGTGCCGAGCAGCGTTTCGTCATCGTATACCTCAACCGTGGCCAAATACGGCGCGCGGTCGTCCGATACATGCAGCAGATACCCGCCGTCGATGGCGCGGATGGCGCGGCCGTAAACGCGGCCGCCTTCCCAGCGCACGGCGTACTTTTGGCCGATCTCCAAGGTCTGATCGGTTTTCAATTCCAGCTTCATCAGCCCGTCGGTGGACAGGATGGCCAGATACCCGTGCTCCTTCATGACCGCGGCCACATCGTCGCCCGTCTGAATGAGCTGGTACTTCAGCCTGCCCTTGACGGGGGATTTGATGTGCGTTTCGTCGTCGCCCGTGCCGAGGCGCTTGTCGAGCGAGCGCAGCTTATCGTCCACATAGATCATTTGCGTCAGCACGCTCTCGGGATCGAGCATTGCCAGCGGGTCGCCAGCCTTGACCTCGTCGCCCGCCTTGGCCAGCACCTTTTTGACCATCAGGCCGTCGGGCGCCGTCATCACCTGCGTATCGGTCGCCTGCAGCTTGCCGTCGGCGGTGATGGTGGTTTCCAGCGTGCCGCGTTCCACCGTGTATGTCACGTCGGTGGACATGTTGGCCAGAGCCGCAGCGGCCGCGGCCGCCTTGCTCTTCATGTTCATGACCAGGACTACCGCAGCGATGACAACCACCGCAACGATCGCCCAAATAATCCATTTTTTCTTCTTGCGCTGTTTGGCTTCCATGTACCTACCTCCGCATATATGCAACGTCTATGCATTCTTGTATGCATTCCTGCATTGCCCCATTGTAGCACTTTTTTCGGCACAATCCGTTCCCGCTCGGCAAAAGTCACAATATTATTACAGATTGATAATATCTGTCTGCCCGCCCCGCCAAGCGCCGTCTGACGCGCGGTTAACAAAAAAACGCCGCCGCGCCGAAAGCGCCGCGGCATAAACGCCCTTGCGTACGCCAAAGCCGTATCCATCGCAACCGCCGATGCGCGGTGCGCCTATCCCTCCGCCACGGGCTGCATCACGGTGCGGCCGATGATGCTGCGCCGATAGCAAACATACATCAGCACGGCGCACAGCGTCCATCCCAGCGGGAACGAAAACGCCACGGGCAGCAGGGCATCCGTCACCTGCCGCACGCAGTACAGGTATATCTGCCGAAACGCCACAAAGGAGCCGAGCATGATGAGCATCGGCGCGCGCGTGTTGCCGACGCCGCGCAAGGCGCTGGCATACACCTGGTTGAAGCCGAGCATGACATAGAAGCCCGCGTTGAGGTTGACAAAGATCTCACCGTAGCGCACCACGGCCTCCTCGGTGGTGAACAGCATCAAAATCGGCCGATCGAACAGGAACAGCAGGATGCTAAACAGCGCCGTAACGGACGTGCCCAGCAGCATCGCCTGCCGCACGCCCTGCTTTGTGCGCACAAGGTCGTTTGCGCCATAGTTTTGGCCCACAAACGTCATGGTCGCCATGCCGAGGCTCTGCACGGGGATCAGGATGAATATATCCACTTTATTGTAGCAGGCCCAGCCCGCCACGCACACCGAGCCGAACAGGTTGATGTAGGACTGCACGAACACGTTGGAAAAGGACGTGAGGGTTTGCTGAAAGCTGGTGGGCAGGCCCAGCGCCAGAATGCGGCCGAGCATATCCTTTTGAATGCCAATTTTCCGCCAGCGGATGCCGTAGGGCGCGTCCTCGCGGGTCAGCGTCACCAGCACCAACAGCGCCGAGATGGCCTGCGACAGGATGGTTGCATACGCCACGCCCGCAATGCCAAGGTCAAACGTAATCACAAACAGCAGATCCAAACCGATGTTGAGCAGTGCGGAAATGCACAAAAAATACAGCGGTCGGCGGGAATCGCCCACCGCGCGCAGGATGCCCGCGCCCATGTTGTACATAAACAATCCCGCAATGCCCGCAAAGTAGATATTGAGGTATTCGGTGGCCTGCGGCAGCACATCGTAGGGCGTTTTCATCAGCCGCAGCATGGGCGCCACCAGCAGCCTCCCGCCAAACGTTGCCGCAATGCCCAGTATCAGCGTTACAAGGATGGTGGTGTGCACGGCAGAACGCAGCTTTTCGTTGTCGCGCGCGCCGTACGCCTGCGAGATCACCACGCCCGCGCCCGTGGCAAGCCCCGCGCACAGACCCACCATCATATTGATGATGCTGCCCGTGCTCCCCACGGCGGCCAGCGCCTCCTTGCCGACAAAGCGGCCCACCACGATGGTATCGACCGTGTTGTAAAGCTGCTGGAACAAGAGCCCGATGGCCATCGGGATGGAAAAGGCCACAAGCTGCTTCCAGATAACGCCGTGCGTCATATCGGTATCGCGTTTTTGGATGATGGGCGCTATGGTAGGGTCCTCCTCGGTGCAATTCTCATTATCATAGCACGTCCGAGGCGAATTTTGTATGCTTTTGCAGGATTTTTTGTATGATATGCAGGATTATCCCGCGGCCAGGCACGCGTTGATCCACGCAATCGCATTTTCGGCGGCGTCGCCCGTTTGCTCCGCCTTGACAAACCCCTGCGCCCACACGGCCGCATAATCGAGCTGCCGCACGTTTGCATTGGCCCCGAGCGCCGCAAAGAGATTGAACGAGGCGACCAGCGGCGCTTCCGTCTGTTCGACGCCCGTGCGGATGCGCCAGTACGGCGAAACGGTGGCCGCGCCAAAGCCCTCCTGCCCGCTGAGCAGGAAGTAGAGCGGGTTGTACATATCCGTCCGCTCGGTGACGGTTTTGCCCAGCGCGTCGGTGCTGCTCAAATCCGCCGCGTACGCCATGGCCACGGAGGCGTCGTAATCGGCGTACGTTTTGTATCGATCGGCATTGTCCGACAGCAGCATCGTCAAGAACGGGTTGAAGTGCAGCGGCTCCGCCCCGCCGACGCCGAACAGCCGATTGTACGCGCCCGCGCGGTCGAACCGATCATACAGCGCCACAGTCTCCTGCTTGGGCAGCATCCGCCGCACGAACGCGCCGATATCGGTCATCGTCGCCGCGTCGGCTTCCGAGGCGTACTGAATCCACACCCGTTCATCGTTGAGGAAGGCAATGTAATCATCGGCCGTTTCAAAATACTGCGTGCCGATGCTGCACGGAAACGCCGTATCCGACAGGAAGCGGTTGAAGGATTGGCGGATGGTTTCCAAGAGGGCGTCGTAATACGCGCCGTCGGCATACAGACCGATCGCGGTTTCACTAAGCTGCAGCGGGTTCCCGCCCGCATCGGTCAGGCCGAGGCCGTTGACGTAGCCCGCGTAGGCGCGGCTCATATCGTCGGAAAGCGCCGCCGTCCATGTGTCAAGCGCGTGCGCGCCCGTATCCAGATACTGCCCCATCATCCACTCGGCCGCCTCGTCAGCATAGTCCAGGTGCACCGCGGGGCACCACGCGACCACGCCGCTGACGGCGTCGCTGATGTAGTTGCCGCGTTGATCGAGCATGGCTGCGCCGATGGCCGCAAGGTACGGATCGTACAGCACGCTGTCGCCCGATGCGCCCAGCACCGCGCTGACCGCGCCGCCCGCGCCCATGCCGCACACGAACACATCCTCGGCGCCGCCGGGCAGCCTTGCCGCATTATAGCGCAGATACCGCACCGCGGCCTTGCCCGCCACCGCGCCCCACGGCGCGCCGCAATCGATTTCCGCCTGCGCGTTACCGCCCGTTTCCGCAATGCCGCGGCAGCCCGCCACCGCCACAATCATGCCTGCCTCCAGGTACGCGCCGTATTGCGCGGCATCGTACGACAGCGGCGCGCGCACCGCAGCGCCGTCCGCGCTGTCAAACAGCATCACAACGGGCGCATGCAGGGCCGTGTGCTCGCCGACCGCGCCGAAGTGGCTGACCGTGCACGAAAAGGTGCCGTCGCCGTTAGCCACGGCGGAAAAGTAGCTGCCGGGCACAAATATGCTCATGGTTTCGTATTTTTCGGCGGCAGGCGTGGCGCAATACGGCACGTCCGCCTGCCAGTAGACGTCGCTTGTTTCGTTATAGCGCCAGGCTTGATCGTCCAGCAGAAGCTTTTGCGTATCGGCGGGGTTTTCCACGCCGCTGATGACGGTGGTCACGGTGGGCGCCTCGGCGGGCGCGGCCACATCCGCCTCCGCCGTGGGCAGGCCGCAGGCCGCCGCGCAAAACAGCATGGCCGCGCACAATATTGTTGCTCCGATGCGTCCAAACAAGCCCATTGATTCCGCAATCCTCCGTTTTGATCGGCCAAGCCGCAGGCGTCTTCACAGCCCGATTGAAAACAATATAACACGAAACCATGTCTTTAATATGAATTTTTCAGAGCAATTTTTCGTCATGCGTCCCCGTTTTGCGCATCGGGCATGAGCGCCAAGCGATAGCTCGCAATCAGCGCCTGCACGCCAACCCTTGCGTTGGCGGCGCTTGGCGAAGGCAGTGCGCGGCACGGCAGGCCCGTCGTCGGCTCGATCAAAGCGCGGTAGAGCCTCGCGGCGGTCTGCCCCGTGGTCAAAACGGTATGTATCCCCGTCTGTCCCAGCAGCCACGCAATGTCGTTGGGCACGGGGTTACGGATGCTTGCATCGGACGCGCCGACGATATCGCAGCTATGCAGCACATCCCACAGCGCCAGATTGTGCCGCAGGATCAGCGCGCGCCGCGCATCGTGATCCGTCGGCGCCGCCTCCCCGTACACCGCGGCCAGCACAGGCCAGAAGCGGTTTTGCGGATGGCCGTAGTACATCCGCGCCGCGCGCGATTTGGGCGAGGGCATGGTGCCGAGGATGAGGATGCGGCTGTCGGCATCGAATATGGGATCCAGCGTATGCGTCACATGTTCCATGCATGGATTATACCATGATGCGCGCCGCTTGTGCTTGGCGTTATTCGGCAGGCAGGAGCCTTTGGCGAAGCTGGCGGAGGATGCGGCTTTCCAGCCTCGATACCTGCACCTGCGAGATGCCCAGCTTTTGGGCCACCTGCGTTTGCGTGCAGTCGCTGAAATACCTCAATACGATGATGGTGCGGTCGCGCGGCTTGAGCTCGCCG
Source organism: uncultured Oscillospiraceae bacterium (assembly GCA_964600225.1). GTDB lineage: Bacteria > Bacillota > Clostridia > Christensenellales > CAG-138 > CAZRIT01. The sequence continues at coordinate 17,837 of CAZRIT010000018.1, forward strand.
ATGAGCTCCTTGAGCAGGATCCGATCCGTCCACGCATCGTCCTTTACGGGCGCGGGCAGCGCGTCAAAGCGTGTTTCCCCGTCGGCGTCCTCGTGCAGCGGCTCATTGAGCGAGGTCACGGGCCGCACGGCCTCGAGCGACATGGCCACCTCCTCGCGCGAAACCCCCAGCGCCTGCGCGATCTCCTCGATGCCCGGCGGCCTGCCTCCCTCGGCGTGCAATTGATCGCGCACGGCAAGGGCCCTGCCCGCCAGCTCCTTGTAGGTTCTGCCGACCTTGAGCGGGCCGTCGTCACGCAAAAACCGCTTGATCTCACCCGCAATCATGGGCACGGCATAGGTGGAGAAGCGCACCGCAAACGAGACGTCGAAGTTGCGGATGGCCTTGATGAGCCCGATGCAGCCGAGCTGAAACAGGTCCTCGTACTCCACGCCGCGCTCCACATAGCGCTTTACCACGGAGCGCACCAGGGCCATGTTGGCGTTGATGAGTTCCGTATTGGCCGCCGCATCCCCCGCCTGCGCGCGGCGGATGAGCCGCATGGTTTCCTCATGGGTCAGCATTACGGCGTCGGCGTGCGGCCGATGTGCCGCATCATGGTGACGGTCGTGCCCGCGTCGGGCGCGGATTCCACCGTGACCTCCTCCATGAACGCCTCCATCACCGTAAAGCCCATGCCCGAGCGCTCCAGCTCGGGCTTGGTGGTATAGAAGGGCTGGCGGGCCAGATCGATATCGCGGATGCCCACGCCGTCGTCATGGACGGTGACCGTCACCGCGTCGCCCGCGATGGAGCATTCCATGCTCACCTCGCCCGCGCTGTCCTCGTAGCCATGGATGATGGCGTTGGTCACCGCCTCGCTCACGGCGGTGCGGATATCGGACAGCTCCTCGATGGTGGGGTTGAGCTGGGAAACGAACGCGGCCGCCACCGCGCGCGCAAAGCTCTCGTTTTGCGAAAGGCCGTCGAAACGGATATGCATATGGTTGTTCATGTTTTTCCTCCCGTTCACGCGCGCTCGATCAGTGCGTACAGGCCCGACATGCGGAATATGCGGTCGATGGACGTACGCATGCCCGATACGATCATCTTGCCGCCCCTGGCGGAAAGCGTTTTATAGCGCCCGAGCACCACGCCCAGCCCCGCGCTGTCCATAAAGGTGACGTTTCGCATATCCAGCTGCATCTCCCGCACGCTCACATCGCGCAGGATCAAATCCAACGTGCCGCGCACCTTGGCCGCGCTGTGATGATCCAGCTCTCCCGACAGGCGCACGATCACGCGCGCGCCCCGCCGCATGGCGTTGATATCCATTGCCGACTTTCCTCCCTTGCCGCGTTCGATACACGCGCGCTTTCATATCAGCCTCCGCCGCTTCGATACGGCCTCCCTACCTAGTTCCACAGGCGATTTTTGCACCCTGCCGCAAAGGAATGCCACCTTTGCCGAATGCATACGAATCATATTGCGCGGGACATGCGCATATGCTGTGATACCGTTTTGAAGGGAGAGCGAGCGGATGCGCATCGTAAAAACCGCCGTATCGATCCTGCTAATCGCCTTCCTGGCGCTCTCGCCCAAGTGGCTGATCCGCGGGCTCGACGCGGATTTCTGCCGCACGGTGTTCGAACGCCCCAAGCCCGCCTGGCAGGGCCGGTTGGAGCTGTGGCACATCGCCTCGTTTCGCACCCGTCAGGGCAGCGTGACGGACTATCTGCAGCAGCGGGCCGATGCGTTCTGCCGCCAAAACCCCGGCGTATACATCGACGTCAAGGGGCTGACCGAAAAGAAATACAACGACCGCCTCGCGCGCGGCGCGGCGCCCGATCTCTACTCGTTCGCAGCGGGGCTTTGCTATCCCGAGCAGCTCTCGCCCGTATCGCTCCCGCTGCCAACCATGGCGGGCAACCTCTCCCCCGTTGCCGACGGCGGCACGGTGCTTGCGGTGCCGTATCTGATGAGCGGTTACGTTCTGTGCGCCAACATGCAGCTCACCGCGGGGCTGGAAACGCCGCTGCCCGAAGCGCCCGACGCGGCCTTTTTGCAATCCGTGCTCGACGGCGACAACGATGAAAACCCAAGCCTGTACATCCCTGCCGTGCACGCCGCGCGGCTGAAGCTGACGGGCGTCATCGCCGCCGATACGGCGTTTCGGCAGGGCAAGGCGGCCTATGCTGTGCTGGACGCCTATGCCTACAACGCGCTCGTCAACGACGACAAGGTCAACATCATCGCCGAAGCGGTGCCGTTCCCGCCGTACACCGACGAGGTGTTCTGCCTGGGCATCGCCAAAGGCGCGGACGACAACAGGCGCGCCGCGGCGGAGCGGTTCATGGCCTTTCTGCTCAGCCCCAAAGAGCAGGCGCGGCTGAGCACGCTGGGCGCGCTGCCCGTGGCCGAAGCGGACGAAGCCGTTTTTGCCGATGAGCTGGCCGAAAGCATGCAGGATGCGTATCGTTCACCCGTCACGCCCAAGCCCTTTGCGTACCAACGCCATCGGGATGCGTTGACGCAGGAAGCCGCCGACGCGGTGGCGGGGGACGCATTGGCAAGCGCATCGTTTTTTGAACGAATGGCGGTTGTCGAAAACGGGATTCTTTGATATGATGACATGTATGGAAACTGTATCCGATCGAATCTGCCGCACGCTCAAAGGCGTGGATCTCAAACGGGACGTATTGCTTTCTTCGCTGACCAGCTTTCGCATCGGCGGCCCTGCGGCGCTGCTGATGCGCCCGAAGAACGCCGACGAGATCCGCCGTGCTTTGCAGGCGTGCAGCCAGTTTAACTTTCCCTTCTGCGTGCTCGGCAACGGCACCAACGTGCTGGCGCCCGACGCGGGCTACAACGGCCTGATTATCCGCATCGACACGCCCATGACAAGCCCCGTTTTCCTGTCCAACTCGGTGGTCACCTGTCCCGCGGGCACGGCGCTTTCCGTGCTGGCGCGCGAAAGCGTGCAAAACGGATTGATGGGGTTTGAATCCCTCTCGGGCATCCCTGGCACCGTGGGCGGCGCCGTGGCCATGAACGCGGGCGCATACGGCGCGGAGATTCGGCACATCATCAAAAGCGTGCGCATCCTGCAAAACGGGCGCGTGACGGATATCACGCCCAAGCGGAGCGATTTTGGCAACCGCTGCAGCCGCTTTGCCGCGCCCGACGCCATCGTGTTAAGCGCCACCTTCCGCCTGTCGCCCGACGACGGCGGCGCAAAGGAGCGCATGGCCGCATGCGCGCGCGCGCGGAAAGAAAAACAGCCCCTCTCCTTCCCCAGCGCGGGCAGCGTATTCAAGCGGCCCAAGGGGCGGTTTGCGGGCGCATTGATCGAGCAGTGCGGGCTCAAGGGCGTCACCGTCGGCGGCGCGCAGGTCAGCCCCCTGCACGCGGGCTTTATCGTCAACCTCGGCCATGCAACCGAGCAGGACGTGCTGCAGCTTGTGCAGTTGATTCAAACGCGCGTCTACGAACAGACGGGCGTACAGCTGGAACGCGAGCTGAAACTGTTGAAAGAGGTGTAATCCAACGTGTATCTGCTGATTGTGACGGGGATGTCGGGCGCGGGCAAGTCGCTTGCGCTCAGATGCCTTGAGGAACAGGGCTTCTTCTGCATGGACAACCTGCCCTCGGCGATGCTCAACGATTTTATCCGCCTGTGCACCCTCGCCGCGCCCGCCATCCAAAAGGTGGCCGTCACGGTGGACAGCCGCGAACGGCTGCTCAGCCACGAGCCGCACGCCGCCACCGCCGCCATCGACGCGCTTTCGGCCCCGTACGAAATGCTGTTTCTGGATGCGCGCGACGATGTGCTCAAGCAGCGCTACAACGAAACCCGCCGCCGCCATCCGCTCGGCGACGCGGGCGACGCGGCCACGGGCGTACCCAAGGAGCGGGCGTACCTGCAGCCGCTCCGAGACCGCGCCGATTACATCATCGATACCAGCGACGTTAACCCGCGCGATTTTGCCGCGCTCATCGGCCGCGTGCTGCCCGAGCACGAAAGCCGCGACATGACCGTTTTCATCACAAGCTTTGGCTACAAGCGCGGCGTGCCCGTGGACGCGGACATCGTGCTGGACATGCGCTTTATGCCCAACCCCTTCTATTACCCCGCGTACCGTCCGCTTTCGGGTCTGGACGCGCCCGTGCGGGATTTTGTGCTTTCGCAGCCGTTTGTGGGAGAATTCCTCGATCAAACGGAATCCATGCTTGCCCGCCTTGCGCCGCTGTACGCCGCGCAGGACAAGCGCATGCTGCGCGTATGCTTTGGCTGCACGGGCGGGCGGCACCGCTCGGTAGCGACGGCGGAGGAGATGGCGCGCAGGCTCTCCGCCAAGCTTCCCAACGTGCGCGTGTACCACCGCGACCTGGACGCCGAGGCGCAGGATATCCACGCGCGCTTCGAGCAGCCCGATAAGTAACCGTAAAGAGGCAGCCAATTGTCGTTTTCAAGCAATATAAAAGAATATCTCGTCCGCATCCGCGTCAAGTCGCCCGCGCACAAACAGCGGGTACTTGCGGGGATAACGCTGACGTGCGGCTCGCTGTTCGTCGGCCGCGGCGGCGCGGGCATCGTCTACCACACCGAATCGCTCCCCGTGGGCAAATACATCGTATCCCTCGCCACGGCCATGTACGAGCTGGACAGCACCATGGAGCTGACCGAGCAGGAGCGCAGGAAGCGGCCGCTGACGGTGGTAACGCTCACAGGCGGCGACGCGCGGCGGCTGATGCTGGAGACGGGGTTTTTGATCCGCGAGGGCGACGGCACGCTGTTGGCCGATCATCTGCCCGATATTTCGGACGATGAGGAGGGTCAACGCGCGTTTCTGCGCGGGCTGTTTTTGGGCTGCGGCTCCTGCGCCAACCCGCACAGAGGGTATCACCTGGAGCTGGTGCTGCGCACGCGCAGCATGGCGGATGATCTGGTGGCGCTGATTGGTCATTATCCCCTGACCGCGCGCGTGCACCGCCGCGCGGACAAGGAGGTTGTGTACCTCAAGGGCGACGACGTATCGGGCTTTCTGGCGCTGATTGGCGCAAACAACGCCGCGCTGGCGTTTGAAAACGAGCGCGCCGTGAAGGAGTTCCGCAACTACGTCAACCGCACCAACAACTGTGAAACCGCCAACATCGGCAAAACCGTGGACGCGGGGCTTTTGCAGATACGCGCCATCGAAACCATCGAGCGCACCATGGATCTAAGCCGCCTGCCCACGCCGCTGTACGAGGCCGCAATGCTGCGGCTCAACCATCCTGACGCGTCGCTGCAGACGCTGGCGGACATGGCCGATATCGGCAAGTCCGGCATGAACCACCGCTTTACCAGGCTCATTCGCATGGCGGAGGAGATTGAACATGGCTGAGTTTACCCACCTGCATGTACATACCCAATTCAGTCTGCTCGACGGCGCGGCGCGCATCCCCGCGCTGGTCAGCCGCGCCAAGGCGCTGGGGCAGACGGCATTGGCCATTACGGATCATGGCGCCATGTACGGCGTCATCGATTTTTACAAAGCGTGCCAAAAGGAGGGCGTCAAGCCCATTATCGGCATGGAGGCGTACGTTGCGCCGCGCGCCATGACCGACCGGGACGGCGTGCGCGACCGCGAGTACGCCCATCTGATCCTGCTATGCAAAAACGAGGCAGGCTACCAAAACCTCATGCAGCTATCGAGCGAGGCGTTTCTGCACGGCTTCTACTACAAGCCCCGCATCGATTACGAGCTGCTCTCCCGCCACGCCGAGGGCCTCATCTGCCTGTCGGCCTGCCTTGCGGGCGATATCCCGCAAGCGCTGCTGCACGACCGCTATGACGATGCGCTTGCCGTTGCCAAGCGGCTGCAGGGCATGTTTGGCGACGATTTTTACATCGAGCTGCAAAATCACGGCCTGCCCGAACAGGCCAAGGTGCTGCCGGGGCTGCGGCGCATCGCGGGGGAAATCGGCGCCAAGTGCGTGGCCACCAACGACGTGCACTATGTGGAAAATGACGACGCCGAGGCGCAGGATGTGCTGTTGTGCATCCAGACCCAGCGCTTTGTGGACGAGGAAAACCGCATGCGCATGGAATCGGATCAGTTTTTCCTCAAATCCGCCGATGAAATGCTGCTTGCGTTGCCCGAGGACGCTGAGGCCATCCGAAACACCATGGAGGTGGCGGATAAGTGCAAGCTCGATATCCCGTTTGGCGTGCGCCGCATGCCCGCCTTCGTCGGCCCCGACGGGCAGGATAACGCAAGGTATCTGCGCAAGCTCTGCCTCGACGGCATGCAAAAAAAGCTGCCCGACGCCGACGACGCCGCGCGCGAACGGCTCGATTACGAGCTGGGCGTGGTGGAGCGGATGGGGTTTGTGGACTACTTTTTGATCGTGTGGGATTTCATCCACTTTGCCAAGACCAACGGCATCGTCGTGGGCCCCGGCCGCGGCAGCGGCGCGGGCTCGCTGGCGGCGTACTGCCTGGATATCACCGACGTCGATCCGCTCAAATACGGCCTGCTGTTTGAGCGCTTCCTCAACCCCGAGCGCATCAGCATGCCCGATTTCGACGTGGATTTCTGTTACGAGCGGCGGCAGGAGGTCATCGATTACGTCGGCAACAAGTACGGCGAGGGGCACGTCTCCCAAATCATCACCTTTGGTACCATGGCCGCGCGGCAGGCCGTGCGCGACGTGGGCCGTGTGCTGCGCATCCCCTACGCCGATGTGGACAGGCTTGCCAAGCTCATCCCCGGGGAGCTGAACATGTCCATCAGCCGCGCGCTGACCATGTCGCCCGAGCTGAAAAGCCTCTACGACAGCGATGAAACGACAAAAAAGGTCATCGACCTTTCGCTCAAGCTCGAAGGTTTGCCGCGGCACAGCTCCACGCACGCCGCGGGCGTGGTGATCAGCGGCGTGCCGATTACGGACGTCGTGCCGCTGCAGCTCAACGACGCGGTGGTGACCACGCAGTTTCCGATGGGCACGCTGGAGGAGCTGGGGCTTCTCAAGATGGATTTTCTGGGCCTGCGCACGCTCACGGTCATCCGCGACGCGCTGATGTTTATCGAGCAAAGCGGCGATACCCCGCCCGATTTTTCCAAGCTGCCGTTTACGGACAAAAACGTGTACGATATGATCTCCGCGGCCGATACCGACGGGGTGTTCCAGTTGGAAAGCGGCGGCATGCGGCAGTTTTTGATGCAGCTCAAGCCCGATTGCTTTGAGGATTTGATCGCGGGCATTTCGCTGTTCCGCCCCGGCCCCATGGACCAGATTCCCCGCTATGTGCGCGGCAAGCACGACCCGTCGAGCATCAGCTACCTGCACCCGTCGCTCAAGCCCATCCTCGAAACAACCTACGGCTGCATGGTGTATCAGGAGCAGGTCATGCAGATTGTGCGCACGCTGGCGGGCTATTCCTACGGCCGCAGCGATCTGGTACGGCGCGCCATGTCCAAGAAAAAGCACGACGTGATGGCCAAGGAGCGGGAATTCTTCATCCACGGCACCGAGGGCGTGCCGGGAGCCATGAAAAACGGCGTGCCCGAGGCGGTTGCCGACAAAATCTTTGACGAGATGATGGATTTTGCCTCCTACGCGTTCAACAAGAGCCACGCCGCCGCCTACGCGGTGCTGGCCTACCGCACGGCGTACCTCAAATACCACTACCCCGTGGCGTTTTTGACGGCGCTGATCAACAGCTTCCTCGGCAGTGTGGATGCGGTGGCCTCGTATGTATACAGCGCCCGCCGCCACGGCATCCGCGTGCTGCCGCCCGACGTCAACAAAAGCGCCGCGCGGTTTACCGTGGAGGATGGCGCCATCCGCTTCGGCCTGTCCGCGGTGCGAAACGTGGGCGGGGCCGTCATGGAGGATATGGTGCGGGAGCGCACGGCCAACGGGCCGTTCAAGGATTTCTTCGATTTTTGCGAACGCGTGGACGGCCTCAACAAGCGCATGCTGGAGGGGCTCATCTGCGCGGGGTGCTTCGACGCCATGGGCGGCAGGCGCGCACAGTACATGGCCGTATACGAACAGGCCATGGACGCGGCGGCGGCGCTCAAAAAGACGCGCGGCACGGGGCAGATGTCCCTGTTCGATCTCGACGGCGCGGATACGGCCTTTGCAAACGTCGGCATCCGTCTGCCCGACGTGCCCGAGTGGAAGAGCCAGCTGTTGCTGGTGAAGGAGCGCGAATCGACGGGGCTGTATCTGAGCGGGCATCCGCTGGATAACTTCGACGCGGCCATCAAAAAGATGACGCATACGGTTGCCGACCTCATGGAGGCCGACGGCATCACGGGCATTTCGGATAATACCGTGGTCACCGTGGCGGGGCTCTTGACCAACTGCAAGCAAAAGCCCACCAAGGCGGGCACGGGGCTGATGGGCTACGCCAATTTGGAGGGCGTGACGGGCAGCGTCGAAACGGTGCTGTTCCCGCGCACGCTGCAAACCTACGCTTCTCAATTCCACGACGATGCGCCCGTCATGGCGCGCGGACGGCTGAATATCCGCGAGGACCGCGCCAATTCGCTTTTGATCGAGGAATTGAAGCCGCTGTCCGCGCTGCAATCCACCGTATACCTCAAGTTCGACGCCCTGACCGACGAGGCCATGGCGCGCGCGGTCAACCTGCTCAGCCGCTTCCCCGGCAGCACCCCCGTCATCCTCTACGATGCGGCCAAGCGCGTATCCAAGGGCGCGCCGCAATCGCTGTATATCGACGCGTCGGACGCGTTCAGGAGCGCCGCAGAAGCGGCGTTTGGAAAGGAAAACGTGGTCATCAAATGAAACAGGCTTTGCCCGTAAAAAAGAACGACGATCTGACCTTAACCATTCTGTCCCTCACAAGCGAGGGGCAGGGCGTTGCGCGCGTGGATGGCTACACGGTGTTTGTCGAGGGCGCGCTGCCCGAGGAAACCGTGTCCGCGCACGTCATCAAGGTAACCAATTCCTACGCCATCGCCAAGGTGACGGAGGTGTTGACCCCCTCGCCCGACCGCGTGGAGCCGCGCTGCCCGTCGTTTGCGCGCTGCGGCGGCTGCGTGCTGCAACACCTGAGCTACCCCGCTCAGCTAATAAACAAGCGTCAATTTGTCGTCGATGCGCTCACGCGCCTCGGCGGCGTTGACGCGCCCGATGTGCGCGAGGTTGTGGGCATGGACGATCCGTGGCGCTACCGCAACAAGGGCAGTTTCCCGTTTGGCATGCTCGGCAACGGCGTGGTCTTTGGCTTTTACGCCGCCAGAAGCCACCGCCTGATTCCCATTGCGGATTGCCCCATCCAATCGGCGCAGATTACGGATATTGCGCAGCGCGTGTGCGCCTGGGCCAACGAAAACCGCGTGGACGCCTACGATGAAGCGACCAAAAAGGGCAAGCTCAGGCATGTCATGGCGCGCGTCACAAGCGCGGGCGAAACCATGGCCGTCGTCGTCACCCGCGGGCCGCTCAAGGCGCAGGCTGCGCTGCTGTCGGCGCTGGAGGATGTGGACAGCGTCTGGCACAACCAGAACGATTTGGATACCAACATCATCTGCTCCGATGCGTTCACGCTGCTTGCGGGCAAAGCGACGCTTACCGAGCGCATTGCGGACAAGACGTTTGCCGTCAGCCCGCAGTCATTTTTGCAGGTCAACCCCACGCAGACGGGCGTGCTGTACGAGCTGGCCGCCAACATGCTCGATCCCAAGCCGCACGAAACCATCGTGGACGCCTACTGCGGCGTGGGCACCATCTCGCTCATCCTCAGCGGACGCTGCAAGCGGGTGATCGGCATCGAGCAGGTGGAGCCCGCCGTGGCCGACGCCATCCGCAACGCCGAAGCAAACGGCGTGGAGAACGCAGCGTTCCTGTGCGCTGACGTGGCTGAGGCACTGCCCGGGCTGATTGCCGACGGCGTCGCGCCCGACGCCATCGTGCTCGACCCGCCGCGCAAGGGCGCGGACGAGGCGGCGCTGGCCGCCATCGCGGCTTCCTCGGTGCAGCGCGTGGTGTACGTCTCCTGCAACCCCGCCACATTGGCGCGCGACGTCAAGTACCTGTGCGCCAACGGCTTCCGCTTTGTCGCCGCTACCCCCGTAGACATGTTCCCCCACACGGCGCACGTTGAGACGGTAGTATTGATAACAAAGAAAAATGATTGAGTGCGCTGAAAACCCTTATATATCAACGCTTTCAGCACACATGGGTACAAAACCCATTGAGCGAAAAACATGAAAATATCGCTTCGCGGAAACAAGTCCATAAAGGTACTTTTTGATAGTTAAGTGGTCAGGTTAGATGTCAGTGCTCGGTGAGTGGTCGATTTAGATGTCAGCCTTCGCGAGTGCACGATTTAGATGTTTTTTTAGAAATTTTTGAGGTTGTGTGGTCAGGTTGGATGTCTTTTAATGATTGGATTGATAGAAACTAATAAACAATGGAGGTTAATGTGGAAATGCTGTATTTTATCACAGGCGCGGCCGGACATTTGGGAAGCGTAATTACCCGGCAGTTAATCAACAGCGGTAAACAGGTGCGTGCCCTCATATTGCCAAACGAAAAACACACACCCGAAAAGGCAAAACTGTATTTTGGCGATGTCCGCGATAAGGAAAGCCTAAGGCCTTGTTTTGAAAATCTGAACGGCCGACAATTAGTCGTAATCCACTGTGCGGGGATTGTTTCCATAGCCTCAAAATTCAATCAGGCTGTATATGACGTAAATGTAACAGGAACAAAGAATATTGTTGATCTTTGTAGGGAATATAGTGCATCAAAGCTGGTTTACGTAAGTTCAGTTCACGCTATTCCCGAAAAGCCTAATGGAATAACAATAACGGAAATAACCGAATTTAGCCCAGAGCATGTTGTAGGATTATACGCTAAGACAAAGGCGGAAGCAACAGCATATGTTCTTGACGCCGCCAGACAGGGACTGAATGCTTGTGTAGTGCATCCCTCCGGCATCATCGGACCTTATGACCACGGCAGAGGACATCTTACAACCCTAGTCATTGATTATTATAAGCGCAGGCTAACTTCCGGGGTCAACGGCGGGTATGATTTTGTTGATGTGCGTGATGTGGCCGATGGGATTATTGCGTCGTGCGATAAAGGCAGGCAAGGCGAATGTTATATTCTTTCAAATCGATTCTTCAAAGTTGGCGAAATTCTTGATATGCTGCATGAGATAACCGGCAAGAGAAAAATAAAAAATTACTTGCCGATTTGGTTTGTAAAAATCACAGCCCCCCTTGCCGAATTGTATTATAAAATATTGAAACAGCCGCCATTATTTACTTCTTATTCTATTTATACGCTAAATTCAAATGCGCAGTTTTCGCACCAAAAAGCAACGTCGGAATTAGGGTACACGACAAGGGAAATGAAAGCAACATTAAAAGACACTGTAAATTGGCTAAAGGAAAACGGCAGGATCTAAGGTTGCCTCAAATTTTTATGATTCCTCAACATTCACCGTCACGCCGGACTTAAATTTCACAATGAATTTATCCTTATAAATAGTTATTTTATCAATTAGCCTTCTTACAAGCTGCTCATCATATTTAATAATTTTGGTTGGCTGCTCTTTCAGAAATGCGCTCATATCATCCATTCTCTTACGCATTTCATCACGGCTTGCGTTTTTAACCAGCAGCTTCTGTTTCTGTTCACGCAGACGGTAGATTTCCTCGGCGACTTTTTCGTAGTTAGCTTTGGAACTGGCAAGCTTTAAAAGCTCCGTTTGCAGCTCCTCCAACCGCTTATCGATATCCGCCAAGGTATGGTCGCTTTCACGATTTATGACGGTGGCGATGTTGTCCCGTAGAGTAGTGAGGAAAGAGTC
>CAZRIT010000019.1:0-29552 GCA_964600225.1 uncultured Oscillospiraceae bacterium
ATCCTGACCCATGGCGCGGACGGATATCTGTATCCCGTGGATGCACCGTATATGATGGCCGAATACGTCCGACGCATTTTTGCCGACGATGCACTGGCCGAAACGCTGTCTGCGTCCGCCCGCAGGCACGCGGCCAAAACGCACGACCCGGAGCAGAATTTGAAAGACCTGATGGCGGTCTATCGGCAGCTGGCGGGAGGCGACGCATGAAAATCGTACACTTGGTGCAATACCTCATGCAGGGGCACACCTATCAGGAAAACTACCTGCCGCACGCCATGGCGCGGCTCGGGCACGAGGTAACCGTCATCGCGGGCGTTGACAACCCCGATTTTTATACCGATCCCCCGCACGCCGCGGGCGATACCGTCATCGACAAGGAACTTGTCAAGGTGCGCTATGTCAAAATGCACTATGCGTCGCTTTGGACGCGCATTGACGGGCTGTACGGCATTTTGGAGCAGGAAAACCCCGATATCGTGTATGTGCACGGGTTCCTCCTGACGCGCTGTTTTGCGTTAAGGCGCTATATGCTGCGCCACCCCGCCTGCCGATTTGTGGCGGACACGCACGAAACGTACGCGCTGGCGTTCAACGGCTGCTTTACCGATTCCCCGAAGGATCGCATCCGCCATTTCGTATACTTCCGCTGCGTCTACCGTTGGTGGGCAAGGATGGTGGAGCGACACTACGAAAAGCTCTTTTATGTTTCCCCGCCGCGCAAGGAGTATGCCATGGAGGCTTTCGGTTTTTCGGAATCCTTTTTGGAACCTTTGTGGCTCGGCGCGGATTTGCAGACGCTGCCATACCCAAACAAGGCCGCGCTGCGCGGGGAGATCCGCCAAAAGCTCGGCCTTGCCGCGGATGCGCGCATCCTGCTGCTTGCGGGCAAGCTGGATCGCCTCAAGCACCCCGTGGAACTGGCGGAGGCGTTTGCCGAACTGGATGCCGACGGCTGGTATCTGGTGTTTGTCGGCAGCATGCCCGACGATATACAGGCGCAGATCGACCGCATCGCCAAGGCAAACGGCCGCATTCTGTTGACGGGTTTTGTCAGCGGCGACGAGGTGCTCGCCTACATCACCGCCTGCGATTTGGCCGTCTACCCCGGCGCACCCTCGGTGCTTTGGCAGCAAACGGTCTGCTCGGGCATTCCCGCGGTGTTCTACGAGCCCAAGGCGGGCTATGCCCAATACCTGTCCGATGACAGCGCGCGCTTTGTAACGACCGGCAGCAAGGAGGAGATCCTTGCCTGCATCCGCCCGCTGACGGCCTCCGATGCGCTGCGGCAGCAGATGGGCCAACGCGCCCGCAGGCACGGCGAACGCATCCTTTCCTACGACGCTCTGGCCGAGAAAGCCATCCGCATTGCAAGCCGCGGCGCGGCAGGTACCGATAAAACCCCCGATTGACTGTCGAACACGCGTTGTTCGGCGCCCGAGAAACAAGTTTGGAGAGAGAACAAGTGGAACAGAAGAATGAAACCCGCATCGTCCCGATAAAGCTCGAAAACGAGATGAAGACCAGCTTCATCGCCTACGCCATGGCGGTGATCATCAACCGTGCGCTGCCCGATGTGCGCGACGGCCTCAAGCCCGTGCACCGCCGCATCCTCTACTCGATGGACGAGCTGGGATTGCAGCCCGACAAGCCGTACCGCAAGAGCGCCCGCATCGTGGGCGACTGCCTCGGCAAATACCACCCGCACGGCGACAGCTCCGTGTACGACGCCATGGTGCGCTTGGCGCAGGATTTTTCCACGCGCTATCCGCTGGTGGAGGGGCACGGCAACTTCGGCTCCGTCGACGGCGACCGCGCGGCGGCCATGCGTTACACCGAGGCCAAGCTATCCAAGATGGCGTCCGAAATGATGGCCGATATCGAAAAGGACACGGTCGATTTCTACCCCAACTTTGACGAAACGCTCATGCAGCCAAGCGTGCTGCCCAGCCGCTACCCCAACATTCTGGTCAACGGCTCGGGCGGCATCGCGGTGGGCATGGCCACCAATATTCCCCCGCACAACCTCGGCGAAACCATCGACGGCCTGTGCGCATTCATCGACAACCCCGACATGTCAAGCGACGAGCTGATGCAGTACATCCCCGGGCCCGATTTCCCCACGGGCGGTATCATCCTCGGGCGGCAGGGCATTGCCGACGCGTACCGCACGGGCCGCGGCCGCATCGTGGTACGCGCGCGCGCCGAGATCGAAACCTACGGCGCCAACCGCAGCCGCATCATCGTGACGGAGATACCGTATCAGGTCAACAAGGCCAAGCTGGTGGAGCGCATTGCGGAGCTGGTGCACGACAAGCGCATCGAGGGCATTTTCGACCTGCGCGACGAGACAGACCGCACGGGCATGCGCGTGGTGATTGAGCTTAAAAAGGACGTCAACGCCAACGTCATCCTCAACCAGCTCTACAAGCACACCGAGATGCAGACCACCTTTGGCGCCATCATGCTTGCGCTGGTGGACGGCGAGCCCAAGGTGCTGTCGCTTAGGGAAATCCTCTACCACTACCTCAAGCATCAGGAATCCGTCGTGCGCCGCCGCACCAGCTACGATCTGGAGCGCGCCAAGGAACGGCTGCATATACTCGAGGGGCTCATCATCGCGCTGGACAACATCGACGAAATCGTCAATTTGATCAAGCGCGCCGCCAACGGGCAGGAGGCCAAGCTGAAGCTCATCGAGCGCTTCGGGCTGAGCGAGCGGCAGGCACAGGCCATCCTCGACATGCGTCTGCAGCGCCTGACGGGGCTGGAGCGCGACAAGATCGTCGAGGAAGACCGCGTGCTGAAAGAGCGCGTGGCGTACCTGGAAGGCGTGCTGGCGGACGAAAAGAAGCTGTTGAGCATCATCAAGGAGGAAGCGCTTGCCATCAAGGAGCGTCACACCGACAAGCGCCGCACCGAAATTTCGCAAATGCTCGACGAAATCGACCTCGACGATGTCATTCAGGAGGGCGACATGGCCGTAACCATGACGCACTTTGGCTACATCAAGCGCCTCTCGCCCGAGGTGTACCGCGCACAGCACCGCGGCGGACGCGGCGTTATCGGCCAGGGCACGCATGAGGAGGATTTTGTGGAGCGCATCTTTGTGACCAGCTCCCACAACAATATCATGTTCTTCACCAACCTCGGCCGCGCCTTCCGCATCAAATGCTACGTCATCCCCGAGGCGGGGCGCAGCGCCAAGGGCCTGCCCATCGTAAACCTGCTGCAATTGCAGGGCGGCGAAAAGGTGACCGCCATGTTCCCCGTGCCGCCCGACGCCGAGAACGGCTTCCTCGTGATGGCCACCAAGCAGGGCGTGATCAAAAAGACGCCGCTGAGCGACTTTGACAACATCCGCAAGGGCGGCATTATCGCCCAGAACCTGCGCGACGACGACGAGCTGATTGCGGTGGAGCTTTCCATGGGCGACGACGAATTCATCGTAGCCACCCAAAATGGCAAGTGCGTGCGCTTTGCCGAATCGGACGTGCGTCCCATGGGCCGCGCAGCCACGGGCGTGCGCGCCATCCTGCTTGAGGACGGCGACGTGATGGTGGATATGGTCAAGGTGACCGAGGGCAAAACCGTGCTGACCGTCACCTCGCGCGGCATGGGCAAGCGCACCGATACCGACAGCTACCCGCTGCAGCGGCGCGGCGGCAAGGGCGTATTCGCCATGGCGCTGACGGAGCGGACGGGCAAGCTGGAATGCCTGCGCATGGCGGGCGACGACGAGGACCTCATGCTCATCCGCGACGACGGCACGGTCATGCGCATGCCGCTAAGTCAGCTTTCCATCATTGGCCGCAACACGCAGGGCGTACGGCTCATGCGCGTGGACGAGGGCACCCGCGTGGTCTCCGTGGCGGTGGTGCCGCATCAGGAGCCCGCGGACGACGACCTGCCCGAATCGGCCGAAGCGACGGATTTGACCGCGCCCGAAGCGGCGGAACCGGCCGCACCCGAAGCGCCCGCAGGCGACGGCACGGCAGAATAACCGCTTAACGCATGTACGGCAAATCCATCCCCATCCCCGCATACCTGGCCCCGCTGAGCGCCGCTTTCGGCCGCTTTGGCGGGGCCGTCTACGCCGTCGGCGGGTTTGTGCGAAACAGCTTGCAAAACCTGCCGCCGTCGGATATCGACGTGTGCTCCGGGTACACGCCCGAGTCCCTACAGGCCATGCTTGCGGGCACGGATATCCGCATCATCCAAAAGGCCCCCGCGTTTGGCACGGTGGAGCTGCACTTTGGCGATATCTCGGTGGAGCATACCACCTTCCGCGCCGACAGCTACGCCGCCGACGGCACGCACCGCCCCAATGCGGTGCGGTTTGCCGAGACGCCGACGGAGGACGCGTTCCGCCGCGATTTTACCGTCAACGCTCTCTATGCAGACCTTGCCACGGGAGAGGTATACGACCCGACGGGCGGGCTGGCGGATCTGGCGCAGGGCGTGCTGCGGGCCGCCGCCGCACCGCCCGAACGGACGATGGAAAACGACGCGCTGCGCATCCTGCGACTGGCGCGGTTTTCGGCGGAGCTGGGGTTTTCCGTCGATCCCGCGACGTTCGATGCGGCCAAGCGCCACGCCAATCGGCTTGCCGCCATCGCCCCTGAACGCATCCAGCATGAGCTCGACCGCATCCTGCTCAGCGACGCAAAGTACCCTTCGCTCGGATTTGGCGCACAGCGCGGCGTGCTCGTCGGCCTGACGCTGCTGGATGAGCTGGACGTTTGGCCATGCATCGCCCCGCCGATGCGCGACATGCGCAATCTTTCCCAGCGCAGCGACCATCACCGCTACGATGTGCTGCGCCACACCTTCCACGTCTGCGCCGAAACGCCGTGCACGCGCACCATGCGGCTTGCGGGCCTGCTGCACGATATCGGCAAGCCCTTGTGCCGCAGCGAGACGGGCAGCTATCGCCTGCACGATCGGTACGGGGAGGCTTTGGCGCGCGAGATTTTGACGCGGTTGCGGTACCCGGCCGATACCGTCAACGATGTGTGCGCACTGGTGCGCTACCACATGTACGATGTGCAAAACACCGCGCGCGACGAAACGCTGCGCACGCGCTTTGCCCTGTGGGGACGGACGCTGACGGAGCGCATGATCGAACTGCGCGAAGCGGACGTGCGCGGCTGCGGCTACAACACCGATTATGTCAACGCCCGCTGGCGCACGCTGTATCAAACGATGCGTGCCGAGGGCGCGCCGTTTTCCGAAAGCGAGCTGGCCGTGACGGGCGCGGACATTATGCTTGTCCTCGGCATCCCCGCGGGCAAACAGGTGGGGCAGATCAAGCAAAAGCTGTTTTTGCACTGCGCGCGGAGGCCGAGCGACAACACCAAACCGATTTTGATGCGGCTGATCCGCGACTGCCTGCCGCCTATGCCAAACGCCTGACGCCATCCGTTTTTCTGCGAATACACGCGTTTTTTCGCGGTAAAGTGGGGAATAAACGCTCCTTTTTCGGACATTTTGTGAATAATCGGTGATCGGTATTGGCAGGTCGCTTTCGGTATGTTAAACTGGGACGGATAGAGGGATACGGGGCCGTTTCGGCCGTATCCGTTTATGAAAGGAGCCTGCTTTTGGCGAAACGTCGTCGTCGTGCAGCCCGCAAAGGGCTGATCTATATGCTGCTTCTCATCTGCGTCGCCGCGCTGGTGTTCTATTTGGTGCGCGGCTCGGCCAACACCGACGCTACGGGCACCAACGAAAACGTGCGCATCAACGAGGTCATGACCAGCAACAAGGGCGCCGTGCCCGATGGCACGGGCGATTTCCCCGACTGGGTTGAGGTACAAAACATCACCGACCATGCCATCGATATTTCGGGCTATGGCCTGTCGGACGATTTGCTTTCCGCCGCCAAGTGGACATTTCCAAGCGGCACGGTGCTGGAACCCAAGGGCTTTGCCATCGTGTTCTGCTCAGGCGACGTGACGCGCGGCCCCATGCATGCGCCGTTTCGGCTGTCGGCCTCGGATCAGCTTGTGCTTTCCAGCGTCAACGGCACCATTGTCGACAGCCTGCAGCTACGCGGCGTGGACGCGGGCTATACGCTTTCGCGCGATCCCGCCAACGACGCCAACTGGATCCCGTTCCAGCCCAGCCCCGGCTACGAAAACACCGCGGATGGCGCGGCAGCGTACCTTGGCACACTGGCCGCCACCGCGGATGACAGCATCGGCGTCTACATCAACGAGTTTATGCCCTCCAACGCCTCCACCATCGTCGGCCCCGACGGGGTGTACTGCGATTGGATTGAACTGTACAACACCACGGGCAACGCTTTGGATTTAAGCGGCTACGGCGTATCCGACAACACCGCGCAGCCGTTGAAATACACGCTTCCTTCGGGCACGCGCATCGATGCGTACGGCGTGCTTTTGATCTATTGCACGGGCCGCGAAACGCCCCTGGGCGCAACGGAAATCGAAGCGCCGTTCAGGCTGGCGGCGTATGCCGAAAGCGTGGTGTTCTCCACGCCGCAGGGCAAAATACTGGATAGCTATGATTATCAGCGCGCCGACAGCGACATGAGCTTTGCGCGCTTCCCCGACGGCACGGGCGGCTTCAGCGCCACGGCCCAGCCCACGCCCGGTTACCCCAACACCAACGCGGGCTTGCGGGCCTTTCAATCCACCCAGACGTTCGGCACGGGCAGCCTGATCCTCTCCGAGGCGCTCAACGCCAACTACTCCTTCCTCAAGCAGCCCGACGGTGAGTATTACGACTGGATCGAGCTGTATAACCGCAGCAGCGCGCCCATCCCGCTATCGGGCTACGCGCTGTCCGACAACGCCAAGAATCCCGCCAAGTGGGTGTTCCCCGATACCACCATCGAAGCGGGCGAATACATGGTGGTCATGGCGTCGGGCAAGAACGTTTCCGACGCGCAAAAAAAAAATAGTTTAGCCACCAACTTTACCCTTTCCGGCGACGGCGACGTTGTGCTGCTGTTCTCGCCCGAGGGCGAAATCCTCGATAAGCTGCTGCTTCCCAAGGCGCATGCCGACGTCAGCTACGGCCGCACGGGCACGGACTTGATGTATTACAGCAATCCCACGCCGGGCGCGGCCAACGTCAGCGGCTTTACCGCCTATACCGACGCGCCCGTCATCAACCTGGCCTCGGGCTGCTATCAGGGCTCGCAGACGGTGAGCATCGCCATCCCCGACGGCGCCAACGTTACCTACACCACCGACGGTACGGAACCCACGCAATCCTCCATGCCCTATTCCGCGCCGCTGTCGATTACCAAAACGACGGTTCTGCGCGCAAGGGCGTTTGCGGGCGGGCTGCAGGGCAGCGACGTTGCCACCGCCAGCTACATCATCGATAACGGCGAAAACAGCGTGCAAAACCACGCGCATAACCTGCCCGTATTGAGCATCGTGACCGACCCCAAGAACCTGTTCGACCCCAAGACGGGCATCTATGTCGTCGGCAGCGGCGTTGCGGGCCAATCGCCCGACGAGGATGAAAACGCCTATACTTTGTTCCACGGCATGAATGCCAACTACGCGGTGGATTCCAACTTCTGGCAGCAGTGGGAACGGCCCACGCACTTTGACCTGATCGACGAAACGGGTGCGCACGAGTACTCGGCCGATTGCATGATCCGCATCTTCGGCGCGTATTCGCGCAATAAGGAGCAAAAGGGCCTTACGCTCATTGCGCGCGCGGGCTACGGCGGATCGATGTTTGAACACGCGTTCTTTGATAACCGTGATTTTACCTCCTACAAGTCGGTGGTGCTGCGCGCCAGCGCGCAGGACGCCACCTTCAGCCGCATCCGCGACGTGGTGATTACCTCGCTGCTGGAGGACGGGGACCTTGGCCTGCCGCCCGAAAGCGAGATCCATGTGCAGGCTTATCGGCAGATCGTGGTGTATATCAACGGCCAATACTGGGGCGTGTACAACCTGCGCGAGAAGATCAGCAAGTATTTCCTCTCCCAGCACTACGGCGTGGCCGACCCCGATTCCATCGATATTCTGGTGGGCAACGGCAACGAGCTGTGCTATGTGGCGGGCAGCACCTCCGCATGGAAGGAATACACCAAGATGGTCACCTGGGCCAATGAGCACGATTTGAGCGTGCAGTCCAACTACGACTATATCTGCTCGCTCATGGACGTGGAAAACTTTGCCGCCTACTGCGCAGCGGAGATCGTCGTCGGCAACACCGATACGGGCAACATCAAATATTGGCGTTCGAGCGAACTGGACAATAAGTGGCGTTGGTTGTATTATGATTTCTGCTGGGGCATGAACCGCAACGATAACAACTCCGATACGGGCACCTCGGGGTATCGGCGCGATTTCTTTTCCAAGTACTTCCATGTGGAAGGCCACGGCGTGGGCAGGAACACCTCCACCAAGCTTTCACGGGCGCTGCTGAAAAACGCGCAGTTTCGGGCGCTGTTTTTGCAGAAGGTGGCCTATCTGCTCAACGACGTCTACACGCCCGAGAAGATCCTTGCGCGCGTAGAGCAGTGCCAGAGCGCCATCGCCGACGAAATGGTGTTCGACGTGGATCTGTGGAAGGACATTACCTACAAAAGCTGGCAGCAGCACTGCGATAACATCCGCGATTATGCCACGCACTATCAGGATTATTGCCTCAAGTACTGCCAGAGCTATTTCTCCCTCAGCGATGCGGACATGGTCGCCATCTTCGGGCGCAAAACAACGCTGGCGGAATAAGGACGGGACGGATGGGAAGCAACAGGCAGCCGACGGGGCGTCCCTATCGGCACGAACTCAAATATGTGATATCCGAGGGCGAGCATCGCCTGCTTTCCACGCGGCTGAGCGCGTGCCTCAAGCAGGATTATTACGCTGCGCTCAACGGCGGCGAGTACTTCATCCGCAGCCTCTATTTTGACGACCCGTTCGATACCGCGGTGGCGGATAAAATCAGCGGCACGGAATCGCGCGATAAGTTCCGCATCCGCATCTACAATCTGTCCGACAGGGCCATCAAGCTGGAGCGCAAGCACAAGGAGGGGCCGTACATCAAAAAGGACAGCCTGACGCTCAGCCGCGCCGAGTGCGACGCCATCGCGCACGGCAACGTCATGTGCCTGCTTGCGCGCCCCGAACCCTTTGCAAAGCAGATGTACGGGATATTCCGTTCCCGCATCCTCAAACCCAAGGTGCTGGTGGACTACATGCGCGAACCGTATGTGTTCCCGTCGGAGGAGGTGCGCGTCACGTTTGATAAAAACGTCCGCACCGCCATGCGCGCCACCGACCTGTTCGACCCGAACCTCCCCACCTATCCCGTGTGGGAGCTGAACAACTGCATGATTATGGAAGTCAAGTTCAACGGCAGCCTGCCCGCGTATGTGCGCGATTTGGTGCAGGTGGACGCGGCGCAGCGCACCGCAGCCAGTAAATATGTGTTCTGCAGGCAATACGATTTTTAACACCCAAGCATGATTTGGCAAGGAGGAACTACCATGAACCCCATCGGACTTTACGCAGGCGACCCGCTGGCCACGGCCTTTAGCATCAAGGACCTGTTCTCAAGCACCCTCAACCCGTTGCAGGTGGTGCTGACGCTTTTGATCTCGCTGGGCATCGGCGCATTCTTGTACTTCATCTACAAAAAGACCTTCTCGGGCGTTGTGTATTCCCGCTCGTTCAACCTGAGCCTGATCATGCTGACCATGGTTTCGTCGCTGGTCATCATGCTCATCTCGTCCAACCTGACGCTGTCGCTGGGCATGGTGGGCGCGCTGTCCATTGTGCGTTTCCGTACCGCCATCAAGGACCCCATCGATACGGTGTTCATGTTCTGGGCCGTCGGCGAAGAGCTTGCGCTGGGCGCGGGGTTTGTGGACGTCGGCCTCATCGGCGCGCTGGTCATCGGCGTTGTGATGGTGGTGGTCACCAGCCTCAAAACCAACAACTCCATGCCGTTTTTGCTGATTCTCCACTTTGACGAGCGCGCCAGCCAGCCGCTCAAGGGCCTGATCCGCCAGCTGCCCAAGGCGCACATCAAATCCAAGACCGTGCAGCGCGACGGCATCGAGCTGACCATCGAGCTGCGCATCCACGAAAGCGAAACCGATTTTGTGGACAAATTCCTGCGCGTTCCCGGCGTGATGGACGCAACGCTTGTGGCGCATCAGGGCGATCTGATCTCCTGATCGACCGCTTACAATCCGCTAAAAAAAGGGGCTGTGCGGCATACGCCGCACAGCCCTTCGTGCTACATGAACTGTATTTTAGGCCGCTGCCCTTGTACGCGGCCCGCGCGTCAAAGCAATGATTTCAACGGCAGCGCTATCTGCGCGACCGCCTTGCGATGGAAAGCAACCGTAAAAAGCTGACCAGCGACGCAAGCGCTGCCAGCACATACGTCATGGCGGCGGCACGCAGCACCTTTCTGGCGGCATCGGACTCATCATAGCTGATGTAGTTGCCCTCCTCCAGCATCCTTAAGCCCCTGTTGGACGCGTCAAACTCCACAGGCAGCGTCACCACCTGAAACAGCAGCATGGCCCCGAACAGGATGACGCCCACCATGGAGAGCGTATAGCTGCCCATCATGAGGCCGAGAATGACAATCCACGGCGCAGCCTGCGAGCCGATGGAGGCCACGGGCAGGATGGCGTTGCGCAGGCGTATGGCCGAATAGTTGCTTTCGTACTGCATGACGTGGCCAATCTCGTGCGCGGCCACGGCGGCGGCGGAGACGGAATTGCTGCCGTACACCTGCGTGCTTAGCCCCACCACGTTGGTCTGCGGGTTGAAGTGATCGGTCAAAGACCCCTGCACTGGCGTAATCTGCACGGAGGAATTGTTTTTGTACAATAGTTCCTGCGCAATCTGATCCGCACGCTTGCCCGAGGAAACGGGCGTGTTGGCATACTGTTGGAAGGTTTTTTGCACCTTTCCCGACGCGGCCATGCTGACCGCCATGATGATCAAAAGCAGTACCAGATAGATGCCGTCGCCCGAGCCGTAATACACGTTGGTCGCCTCCCGATGATAAATTCTGATTCAGTATATCATGCCCAACCTGCCTTGACCAGTATTCGCCCGACATGTTCACCGTTTTGCCGACATTTTCGCAGAGAAACGCCGTGCTCGTTTTCGTCCCGCACCCGTACATGGGGCTTGGCAAATCGGGGTTTTGTGGTATACTATCGGAAAATCAAAGATTGAGGGCAACAGGAATGATCAGGCTTTCCCAAATACAAAAATCCCCCGCAGACTACGCGGGCGACATCACCGTGTGCGGCTGGGTGCGCACCGTGCGCGAGGGCAAAACCTTCGGCTTTGCGGCGATTGCGGACGGCTCGTGCTTCCAAACCGTACAGATTGTCTATAACCGCGACGAACGCAACCTTGGCGCAGGCCTTTCCACGGGCACGGCCATCTGCGTGCACGGCACGCTGGTGCTGACGCCCGATGCGCCGCAGCCGTTTGAAATCCACGCCGAGGAAATCGTCATCGAGGGCGCGTGCCCCGCGGATTATCCGCTGCAAAAGAAGCGCCACACGCTGGAATACCTGCGCACCATACAGCACCTCAGACCGCGCACCAATACGTTCCAGGCCACGTTCCGTGTGCGCTCCGTCGTGGCAGCCGCCATCCATGAATTCTTCCAGCAGCGCGGCTTTGTGTATGTGCACACGCCGATTTTGACGGGATCGGACTGCGAGGGCGCGGGCGAAATGTTCCAGGTAACCACACTGCCCGTGGGCGATGCGCCCAAGGGCGCCGACGGCAAGGTGGATTACGAGCAGGATTTCTTCAAGCAGCCCGCCAACCTCACCGTATCGGGCCAGCTCTACGGCGAGGCCTTTGCGCTTGCCTTCCGCGATATCTACACCTTCGGCCCCACGTTTCGCGCCGAGTACAGCTTTACCGCACGCCACGCGGCGGAATTTTGGATGATCGAGCCCGAGATGGCGTTTTGCGACCTGGCGGGCGATCTGGAGGTGGCCGAGGCGATGATTAAGTACATCATCACCGCCGTGCTCGACCGCTGCCCCGCGGAGATGGACTTTTTCAACAAGTTTGTCGACAACACCCTGTTCGATCGTCTGCAAAACGTGGTATCGCACGATTTTGTGCGGCTAAGCTACACCGAGGCCGTCGAGCAGCTTATTGCCTCCAAGGCGGAGTTTAAGTACCCCGTCCGATGGGGCTTGGAGCTGCAGACCGAGCACGAGCGATATTTGACCGAGCAGATCTACCGCTGCCCCGTGTTCGTAACCGATTACCCCAAGGATATCAAGGCCTTCTACATGCGCGTCAATGACGACGGCAAAACCGTCGCGGCCGCGGACCTGCTGGTGCCGGGCGTGGGCGAGATCATCGGCGGCAGCCAGCGCGAGGAACGGCTGGAGGTACTGGAGCAGCGCATCCGCGAGCTGAACATGGATATGAGCCAGTACGGCTGGTATCTGGACCTGCGCCGCTACGGCGGGGTCAAGCACGCGGGCTTCGGGCTTGGGTTTGAGCGCATCCTCATGTACGTCACGGGCATGCAAAACATCCGCGACGTCCTCCCCTTCCCCCGCACCGCAGCAAGCATGGAGATGTAAACATCGGCACACCGTGCAAATCCGAACCCATGTGCGGGCTCGACAACAGACAACGGCAGGCGGCATTCGGAAACCCGAACGCCGCCTGTTTGTATGCCGTTGCTTTGTTGTGCCCGATCCGATGCGCTTACAGCGCGTCGATGCCCAGCAGCTTTTTGGCCAGCAGGCCAATCCCGAAGGAGATCACCGCCACCGACAGGGAAATGACCGCCATCTCCGCAAAGCGCCTGAAAAACGGCTCCTCCTTGGCAACGGAGATGTAGTAGTTGAAAAAGAGGATGATGAGAATGACCGTGGCAATCATCACGCCGAAGGCGGCTGCGTACATCTGCGTGGGAAACAGCAGGTACGGAAGCACCAGCAGCGCCACGGTGACCAGATATGCCGCGCCCGTATAGATGCTGGATTTGAGCGCGTTGGGGTTGTCGTCCGCCCGCTCCGCCAGGTAGTTGGACGCGGCCATGGACAATGTTGCCGAAACGCCCGTGATGATGCCTGTCAGCGCCACCAGCCGCGTGTTGGCCAGCGCGAACGTGACGCCCGCAATGGCGCCCGTCAGCTCCACCAACGCATCGTTGAGCCCCAGCACCATCGCGCCCACATAATGCAACCGTTCCTCATCGAGCATGTTGTAGAGTATCTGCTCATGCCGCCGCTCATCGTCGAGAGCCTTTGCCGCCTCGGGAAGCTCGGATTGCATCTGCTCATACGCACTCTGCGCAAGCTTTTCCGCCTTTTGCATGCTCTTGACGGAGAAGGTAAAGCCCAGCACAACCGTTATGCATTTCATCCACAGCAGCCGCAATGCGCTCGGCTGCAAATCCTCCTTGGTGATGCCCGCCCACAGCTTGGCGTGCGCCTTTTCATCCTGCGACATCTTCTGTAACAGCGCCTTGTTTTCTGCGTTCTTTTCCCGGTCGGCCATGAAGCCGTATAAATTGGCGCCCAGCTCCTCGTCCACTTGCGCCTTGCGCACCGCCTGCATCAGCGTCGGCGTCAGTTGCCTGTTCTCCATTGTTTTCCCTCCGTGTTTCATCCGCATCTTTCGTGCTTTTTCCCATTATAATCAAATGAGCGCTTGTCCGCAAGGACGGAATGGCGCGGAGGCGTCCGCATTGCGCCTTTCTTTTCGTATGCGCTATTGCTCCGACAGCAGCAAGGCCGACAGCAGGATCGATGAAACGCAGAACAGAATCAGCGCAATGTTGGCGGGGCCGCCTGAAAGAAACTGCATGTGCGGATTGAACAGGTTGATGGCCCACAGCACCGTGAATACGCCCGCAAACACGATGTTTGCATGGCACAAAAACTCCTTTAGCCGCTCATGTCTCACGCCGCATCCTCCCCGCTGTCGTTGAAAAAGATGATATCACTCACACGCCTGCCGCCCCTGTACGGGCGGTTGACGGGCTGTCCCTCAAACAGCATCATGGCCGTCTGCCCGCCGTCGAGGTTGTACGCCTCCCTGCAACCCAAAAATTGCATCAGCTCCGATAGCTGCATGAGCGTCATGCCCTGCGAATGCCCCTCCTGCCTGCCGCCCACCGCCACCAGACAATAATGCCCCGGCTCGTAATAGCCGATGGCCGCGCGCGGATGCCGCCTTAAAAGGTTGCTGTTGTAGCGCTCGGGAATCTCCCCGTCCACCAGAAGCCGCGGGCCGAACGACCATGCCTGGTACGCCCCGCGCGCCACGGCGTCCTCCGTGCGAAAGCCCGCCTCATCGTAGGTTTCCATGGTGCCGTCGCGGTACAATACGCACACGTCGTCGGTCACGCTTTCGCGGTACAAAATACCGTTACGGATCACTACGCCGCCCGTGCGCGCCCCGTAATAATCGCCCGACATGGCCAATATGGCGTCGTTATCGTCCGCAATCTCCTGCGGCATGGCAGTGATGCCGCGCCCGTAGCTATTATCGGCAAACGCCGTTTGGAACAGCTTGATATCCCGTATCCACACGTCCGCGGCGTAGTAGGTTGCATCCTCCCGTTTCCCCGTGGTGATGCGGATGGCAAGCCGATCGGAGCGATAGTGCAGCAGCGCGCTTTCAAACGTCAGCTCGCTCGGAAACGCAGCCGAAAAATCCCCGATGGCGGGCGTGGGCGACGGTGTGGGCGTTGCCATGCCCGCAGTGGGCAGGTTGGGCGGCGGAGTGCTTGCATGCAGCCCCGTCGGCGCGCTCGAGGCCGTGGGCGCGGCGGTTGCCGCGGGGATTTGCGCCTCCATGCGCCTGGGCAGTGCGTGATGAAACAGCGCGTATACCGTCAGCGCCGTGATAATCAGCACGATGTCCGTCAGCGCCAGCCTGATGCCGCGCCCGATGCCTTTTTGCATGTCCGCCCCGCTTCGTAAAATGGTATTGGTAGTATACGGACGCGCGGAACGAATTATGACAAGCGCTATATCCAACCCACGCTGCACAAATGCGCACTGTCAGGCAATATGCAAAGCGGCAACCGTATGGCTGCCGTTTTGACTTTAACTTTTATACGTTTCTTTCGGTTCCTTTCTTTTCAAAGAAAGGAACATACGATCCTTAGTACTCCACGCCCTTGTTTTTTCATGCCCTGTTTTTGTTGGTTTCTTTTGCTTGCTTTTCTTTGCACAAAGAAAAGTAAGTCGTTCTCCCTCAGTACTCCACGCCCTTTCGTGCCTGCACGCCGCGCGTATAGGGGTGCTTGACAAGCTTCATCTCGGTTACATAATCCGCCGCGTCCAGCATGCTCTGGGCGGGATCGCGGCCCGTCAGCACCAGCTCCGTTTCGCCCGCAATGCCGATCAGCCTGTCCACGGCGTCGCGGTCGATGAGCGACAGCGCATACGCCGAGGCGACCTCGTCCAGCACGATCAGGCTGTATGCATGCGCGCGCGCCGCTTCCAGCGCGACGGCGAGGTTGCCGTTATGGCAGGCCGTCACCGCGGCCCTTTCCTTATCCGACATGTTGAACGAAAAGCCGTGGCGCACGGTGTTACGAAGCACGGTGATGTTAGGCAATTGCTCCATCGCCGTCACCTCTCCCGTTGGCGTGCATTTCATAAACTGCACAAACAATACCCGTCCGCCGCTGCCCGCGTGCCGCACGGTCAGCCCCACGGCGGCCGTGGTTTTGCCCTTGCCATCGCCGCAGTATACATGGATCACAGCCGTTTCACCTGCCCTTTGCCGCTTGGGCGCTTACCGCCCCAACAAACGTTTTTTGCCGCCGTTTTCCAACGCTTCCAGCATCGCGGCGGGGTCTTTCACCTTGGCAAGGAATATCATGGCCGCAATGATATACGGCTTAAACGAGGCCTGCTTGTACAGCGGGTCGCGATAGCGATCGAACACGCTCGCGGCCACCTCGCCCGCATCGCACGAAACGCCCGTGATATCGGCGGGCAGGCAGTGCAGGTACAGAGCCTTGCCATCCCCGGTCAATTTCATCATGTCCTCGGTGCATTCCCAGTCCTTATGCCCGGCGTTTTGCTTAAGCAGCCTGGCCTCCAGCGCCTTGATGCCGTCGAAATCGCCGTTACCATACAAGGCAGTGCGCTCCTGCATCGCCGCAAACGGCGCCCAGCTCTTGGGATAGACGATATCCGCGCCTTGGAACGCCGCCTGCATATCGTTGCCGACGGTAATGGAGCCGCCGCTAAAAGCGGAGTTGCGCCTGGCCACCTCGACCACATCGTCCATGACCTCGTAGCCCTCGGGATACGCCAGCGACACATCCATGCCAAACCGCGTAAACAGGCCGATGACGCCCTGCGGCACAGACAAAGGCTTGCCGTAGCTGGGCGAATAGGCCCAGGTCATGGCAACCTTTTTGCCCTTGAGGTTCTCCACGCCGCCGAAGGTGTGGATGACGTGCAGCAGGTCGGCCATGGTCTGCGTGGGATGGTCGATATCGCACTGCAAATTCACCAGCGTGGGCTTTTGCTCCAGCACGCCCGCCTCGTGGCCCGCTTTGACCGCGTCCACGACGTGATGCATGTAGGTGTTGCCCTTGCCGATGTACATATCGTCGCGGATGCCGATGACGTCGGCCATGAAGCTGATCATGTTGGCGGTTTCGCGCACCGTTTCACCGTGGGCTATCTGGCTTTTGCCCTCGTCCAGATCCTGCACCTCCAACCCCAGCAGGTTACACGCCGACGCGAACGAAAAGCGCGTGCGCGTGCTGTTGTCGCGAAACAGCGAGATGCCCAGACCGCTGTCAAAAATCTTGGTGGACACGTTGTTCTCGCGAAGCCTGCGCAGCGCATCGGCTACGGTAAACACCGCATCGATTTCATCGCGGGTCTTTTCCCATGTAAGGAAGAAATCCCCCTCGTACATGTCGGCAAAGTTCAGCTTGCGCAGCGCTTGGGCGTATTCCTGAATCCCTTTCATACGTCTCTCCTTTTGATGCTTTGGTTATAAAGTGACATAGATGGACGGCATGGCGGCATAGATGGCCGCACACTTGACCAAATCGGCCTTCCATGTTTTTTCGTTGGGCGCGTGCGCCTCCTCCTCCTTGCCCGGGCCAAGGCCCACGCAGGGAATGCCGTAGCGGCCCTGGATGGACACGCAGTTGGTGGAAAACGTCCATTTATCGATCTTGGGCTCGCCGTACATGCCGCGGTATGCATCGGCCAGAGCAGCCACATGCCCGGCGCTCTCCTCGTTGACCCATGTGGGGAAGTAGCATTCCGTTTCAAACACCTCACCCGTCCAGGAGGGACGGTCGTAGGCGTACATGGTGACCTCGGCGCCGTACTTTTTGGCGGACGGCAGCGCGCGGATCTCCTCCAGGCAGGATTCCCACGTTTCGCCCGCGGTCATGCGGCGATCCAGCGACACCGCGCACATATCCGCCACCGCGCAGCGCGACGGGCTGTTGTAGAATATCTGCGATACCGTGACCGAGCCGCGCCCGAGGAAGCGCGCCTGCTGCCACTGCGGGTTGTACTTGGGGTCGAGCATCTTCACAAGGCCCTTGATTTCGGTTCCGTCATCGGCGTCGTTTTCGTGCAGCTGCCGCACCTCCTGCAAAATATCGGCCATCTTATAGATGGCGTTGTCGCCGCGCTCGGGCGCGCTGCCATGGCAGGATACGCCCTTGACCTCCACGCGTATCTCCATGCGGCCGCGGTGCCCGCGGTAGATATTGCCGTTGGTGGGCTCGGTGCACACCACAAATTCGGGGCGCACGCCATCCTTTTCCACAATGTACTGCCAGCACATGCCGTCGCAGTCCTCCTCCTGCACCGTGCCCGTGACCAGAATGGTCACGTCCGCGGGGATAAGGCCCAAATCCCGCATGATGCGCGCACCGTACACCGACGAGACGATGCCGCCAAGCTGATCCGACGTGCCGCGCCCGCCGATTTCCGTTTCGGTTTCGTACCCCTCGTAGGGATCGAACGTCCAGTTGCCCAATTCGCCCAGGCCCACCGTGTCGATGTGCGCATCGTAGGCAATCAGCCGCTTGCCCGTGCCCATGTAGCCAAGCACGTTTCCGAGCGGATCGATCTCCACACGGTCGAACGAGAGCGCCTTCATCTCCCGCTCGATGCGGCGGATGACGCCCTCCTCCGTGCAGCTTTCCCCGGGGATTTTGACCAGATCGCGCAAAAACCGCGTCATTTCGGGCAGGTACCGCTCCGCCGCGCCTTTGATTGTTGCAAATTCCATCGTTGTTCCGTTCCTTTCTGAAATATGATAAACCGTTCAGGCGTCCTTCCTGGCGTCGATATAGGAATAGAGCGTGTATTTACTGATGCCAAAGTGCCTGGCCACCTTATCGCCCGAATGCGTAATCAAAAACGCGCCCGCGCGGTTGAGGAAGGCAATGGCCTCGATTTTATCGTCCTTGGTCATCATGGCCACGGGCTTGCCGATCATCTGCACGCTCTGCTCGATCAGATCGTCCAGCAACTCGTTGACGGATTGCGGGATACGCGCGGGCGCGCTGTCCTCCGCGCGGTGATGCAGGATGGAGTTGACGGCGCGCTCCGCCATCAGCAGCTCCGTAATATCGTAGTTGATCGACAGCACGCCCTCCACGACGCCCTCGTCGTTACGCAGATAGACGGTGCTCGATTTTAGGATGCGGCCGTCGCCCGTCTTGGTCAGGTAGCCAAGCTCGTCGGTCAAAGTCGGGTCGTCCTTCCTTCTCAACGCCTCCAGCACCACGCGCGAGGCCCCGTCGCCCGCGTGGCGATGGGAAACATGCCCGTTTTCGATGATGGCGATGGTGTGCTCGGCGTCGGCGGCGCTCAAATCGTGCACCACAACCTCGCTGTTGTCGCCAAACTCCGCCGTGATGGCCACGGCCAAGCGTTTCAATCGCTCCAAATCCATATCGGGGCTCCCTCCTTCCGCTGCGACGCTACTCCATCAATATAGCAGAACCGCCGCAAATTACAAGCCGTTTTCTGATTATTTTTTTGGAAAACCAAAACTTTTTTAGAATTTCGAATTTGCGCGCTTTGCTTGGAGAAACGGATTGCTTAATCCGGGAAATTAGGATAGAATACTTTGAGACTGTCAGCATGACTGCACGGAAAGGGGAACAACCATGGAAGAAGAACGCGATATCGTCGTTTTCTCGGACGATGAAGGCAACGAGTTTGAATTGGAAGTCATCGATTATTTTGATCACGAGGATCAGGAGTATGCCGTTTTGGTCGATCCGCATGCGGACGAAGCGGAGGATGAGAGCGAGGCTGAAACCGAGGTATACATCATGAAGGTCGTCGTCAACGGCGAGTTTGAGGAGTTCCTGCCCGCCGACGAAAACCTGATGGAGACGCTTTCCGACATCGTGGAAAAGCGCTTTGAGGAATGGGAATGCGAGTGCGACGACGATTGCGAGTGCGAATGCGACGAAAAAGAGCATACGCATTGCGACTGCGGCTGCGACAAGCATTGACCAAGGGAGACAGCAAAAGCGCGCCGAACCGACGCGCTTTTTCCTTGCCCGAAACGGGCGTTTCACAAGCTTTGGGCGGTACGCCGCCTGCAAAGGTACGCATGAACATTCTGGTCAGCGCCTGCCTGCTGGGGCATTGCTGCAAGTACAACGGCGGGCATAACCGAAACGAGCGGGTGCTCGCCTATGTGCGGGGGCACACGGTCATTCCCGTCTGCCCCGAGCAGCTTGGGGGCCTGCCCACGCCGCGCGCATGCGCGGAACGGCTGGATGAACGCATCGTTACCGACAGCGGGCAGGATGTGACCGCCGCCTTTCAATCGGGCGCGGACATGGCCTGCCGCATCGCCGTGCGGGGGCATGCCGAGCTGGCCATCCTACAGCCAAGAAGCCCCTCCTGCGGCGTGCATCAGATATACGACGGCAGCTTCCAAAAGCGCCTCATCAACGGGCAGGGCGTGTTTGCCGCACGCTTAGCGCAGCTTGGCATCCGCGCCGTCGAGCCCGACGAGCTGCCGTAGCGCTACCCGTTCAAGCCTTTCAAACCAAGCATCAATTGTAGTATTCGTAGACCTTGCGCATGCCGCGGTCGGTATCCATAAACAGGCCGTAATCGGTTTCGCTGAGGGTAAAGTGCATGGCGTCGCAGGTGGTTTCGTAATAGTATCCCCATTGGAAGCCCGCGCGGTAGAACGCCAACTCGTACAGCAGGTAGTTGGCCAGCGTGTTCGGGATGCGCTTGGTGTAGCCCCGATAGCTGCCCGTATAGGTAAAGGCATAGTACTGCTGCCCGCCCTCGTCGGTTTTGATGCCGTCGTAGGTAAGGCAGTTGCGCACATCGTCGCCAATCAGCGCGTGGTTTTCCACATGATTGGTGTTGGGATAGAGCTGCTCGTTGATATCGGCGCAGGTGCCCAGCGTATGGTGGCTGACAAACTCCATATTCTTTTGGAACCGCGGCACATAGGTGCCGGGATTGTTATCGAATATGAGGGTTTTGAGCTGCATGACGGGCGCGTTGGGATACTTGGTGGACGATACCTGCACATAGGTGGTCTCCAGGTATTCGTTGGCCTGTTCAAAGTACGGCAGTGCATCGGCATGCACGCGCCCCAGCGGGGACTCCACCAGGTATTTTTCGCGCCAGAGCGTCTCGGTGGAAACGCCCTCCTCGTTCGGCTTGGGGAAATAATAGAACAAAAACTTTTCCGTGTCGCCGCCGAAGAAGCGGTACGCCTCGTCCCAGTTATCGTCGAACAGATTCTGGTTCAGGCGGCGTTTTTCGACGCTTTCCACCTTGAAGTCGCCCGTGTATAGCTGCGTCTCCGCGGTGGCTTCGGTGGAGGTGCCCGCAATGGTCAGGGTATACCGCCCCGCGGCAAGCAGCTCAAAGCGCAGCAGCTCATTGAGCGAGGTTTTCTCCACGGTGTTCCTGCTGCTGTCGATGGACCATGCCGTAATCTGTGCCGCGGGATCGAACGTGACCTTGGCCGTCTGCTTCTTGCCGTCGCCCTTGGGGGTGACGGTGGCGCTCATGCTCAACAGCGCCCCGCCGGTATAGACGGTGCCGTGAATATTGTAATCCACGCCCTTTTCCAGCACCTGCCCGTCGCTCGGCAGCGGCACCTCTGTGCAACACTGAAAGCGGAGCCCGTCGTGCCCCACGGGCGTCAGCCCCGTGCCGACGGCGTTACGCAGCATGGCTTTGGTCGCATCCTTGAGCGGGGATAGGTTGGGCGTGTGGCTCATGGCCGTCAGCCAATGCCGCATGGTGACGCTTTCGTCCCCCATGCGCAGCATCTCGGCGGCGTTTTTCGCGCTCGCCTCGGTCAGCAGCGTATCGTTGGGCAGCGGTGTTACATCGGGCATTTCGGGCAGCGGCGTTTCGGCCGCGTCCATAACCCCGTCCGCAGCCGCCGCGTATGCATCGTTTCCGTCGGGCGTTGCGGTGGGCGCCGCCGTCGGCGTGGCCGTGGCAAGGCCGATTACCAGCGGCCCGTTTGCGTCGTCCGCCAGGCTCACGGCATACGCGCCGCACAGCACCGTTGATAGTATTACAGGGATCATCAGGCGTGTAAGCTTCATATTCGCCCTCCTTGCCCTCCATTATACCCAACGGTGCGTCAATATACAAAACCATTTTTCATATTTCGTCATTTTATGCATTCCGTGCGGCATTTTTCTGTTGCTTGCCCGAAATGCTTGTTACTTGAAAAAGCGATCGTTCGGTAATCCCGAACGATCGCTCTGTTTTCTTCCTGTTTCTCCCCTCTTTTGTTACATCCACGGACTCTTTCGTGTAACGATTTCGGTTTTCCGATTCCAACGGGCGTAAAATGAACAATGATCTTGTAACAATTATGCGTCCGCTTCCCAATCATTAATTATAGAAGGTATTGCCGCCGACAAACTCCCTCAAAATGCTGGTGGGCGGGATTTCGCTGTCCACATTGGCCTCGATAAAATAGTTGAGGAATTTTACAATGCTGCGCACCTCGTCGTAGTACGGGCTTTCGGGCTGTACGGCGGTCAGCAGTGGGAATATGTGCTTTTTGAGCACGACGGGCTCGTACACCAGGGTGGTATTGAGGATGGCGTCGGCAGATTCCTGGAAGGGGAAAATCCAGCGGTCCTCGCCGCGCCGCACGCTATCCCACATGGAAAGCGTGCGTTCAATGGTTGCACCGCGCGTTTCATAATCGCGCACCATGCGCCTTAATTGCCTGAGCGACGTGGTGGGGATGCGGTTGTGATCGTCGAGGTTGAGGGTGGTCAGGGCCGATACATACAGGCGGAAAATCATCGACGGATCGACGGTCGGGGGCATCATGGCGGGGTTGAGCGCATGCAGGCCCTCGATGATGAGCGGCGTTTCGGCGTCAATGTGCAGCCTGTGCCCCTCGGCCTTGCGCCGCTGGGTGACAAAATCGAATATCGGCACCTCCACCGCCTCGCCGTTGATGAGCGCGGTGAGATGCTCGCTAAACAGCTCTGTATCGATGGTGTTGATGTGCTCCAGGTCGTACTCGCCGTTTTCATCGGGCACGAGCTTGTTGCGATCGAAGTAATAGTCGTCCAGCGACAGCAACACGGGCGTTTTGCCGTGCACCCTAAGCTGCGTGCACAGGCGGTTGGCGCTGGTGGTTTTGCCCGAGCTGGACGGCCCCGCAATCAGCACCGCGCGCGCGCCGCGCTCCACAATCTCGTCCGCCAGCGCCGCAAAGCGCTTTTCGTGCAGGGCTTCGTTGACGCGTATCAGGGTGCGGATGTTGCCGTTGATGACCATATCGTTCAGGTCCGCCACGGTATTGCAGTGCATCAGGTGCGCCCACTCCTCGCTCTCGCGGAATACCGCCGCGAGCTTGGGCAGCGATACAAACCTGGCGGGCAGGTTGGCGTCCTCGGCCGACGGGCGCAGCAGCATCAGGCCCTCCCGCTGCGGCTGCAGGTCGAACACCTGCACATAGCCCGTCGACGGCACCATCTCGCCGTAGAAGTAGTTCATGTAATCCTTGAGCCGATAGACGTCGAAGTAGGTAAACTGGCGCCACTTGAGCAGCCGCACCTTATCCTGCTGGCCGTCGTTGAGGAAGAACTCGATGGCTTCGTCCACATCCAGGCGCTTGCGCTCCAGCTTATAATCGGCGTCCACGATGGCGCGCATGTGCGATTTGATCTCGTTGACCTCCGCGGTCATCAGGTTTTCATGCCCGTCCACCGTGGCATACAGGCCCGAGCCCACGGCATAGCGGATAAACACGCGGCAATCGGGATACAGCTCGCGCATGGCCAGCAGGAACACAAACAGCATCGAGCGCTCGTAGACGCGGTTGCCGCGCGCGCTGTTGTAGCGGATGAGCGATATTTTGCCCTTGGCCGCGCGCATGGCGCGCCTGAGCGTCACCCTGCCCGTACCCGTCGCCTCCGTGCTGCGCACGGGCACATAGTTGAGGGTAAACGTTTCGCCCGCGATGCCTGCCGCCAGCGGACGCGTGCCCAGATCGGCCGTGTCCAGCCCCAGCTTTTTGACCAGGTCCAGCAGCGTTTCGCCCGCCTCGGCCGTGATGGGATGCCCGTCGATTGTCAATTGCATGTGTGCACCTCCGCCTCGTTTTTATCATTGTAACGGGAATTGCGGGAATTGACAAGCCGCCGTGGCAGAGACGGTTGCAGGAAGCGTCGCGGCGCGCATTCGCGCGAAATGGCGGCAATCGGCTCGAAAGCCGTGGTTTTGGCGGGTTTGTTTGTCAAGCATGCCTTTCTGTGTTATAATCGCGTTCGGGAGTGAGAATGATTATGAAAAAGACCGTTTCCGTCGCGTTTGCCACGATTGCATCGATCATTTTGATACTGGTCGTGGTATTTACCGCGCTGCAATACACCATCAACGACGAAACCTTCATCACCAACGAGTTTACCGCGCTGGAGCTGTCGGACAAGATGGGCATTTCCAATACGGAGCTGGTGCTCTCCATGACGCGGCTGGTCGATTACATGGATGGCGATGCGGACGATATCTCCGTCACCGTCAACATCGGCGGCGCGCCCACGGAGATGTTTGCCCTGGAGCAGGAGGTTTCGCACATGGCGGATGTGCGGCTGCTGTACCAGACCATCCGCGGCTATCGGGATATCGGGGCGCTTGTGATGCTGGTGCTGTTTTTGTTTGCGGCGCTGGTGGACTTCAAGTTTGCGCCGCAGCGGCTTGCGCAGGGGTACCTGTCGGGCGCGTTTGTGGCGTTTCTGTTCTTTGGGTTTTTGGGCACATGGGCCATGCTGGACTTTTCCAGCTTCTGGACGGCGTTCCACATGGCGCTGTTTTGGAATGACGAATGGCTGTTCGACGCGGCCGAAAGCCGCATGATCAACATGATGCCCGAGCAGCTTTTTTCCGATATCATCGGGCAGATGGCCCTGTACGCGGGCATCCTGATCGGCCTGTTGATCCTGCTTTCGGTGCTGGCGCTGTTTTTCTCGTCCGCACGCTATAAGCGCGGACACGCGCAGCGTCTGGCCGCACGCCGCCGCCGTGAAGCAGCGCGTGCCGAGCGCAAAAAGGCCCTTGCCGCGCGCAAGGCCGAAAAGGAGAAGGCCAAGCGCCTTGCCGAAAAGAAAAAGCGCAAGGCGGAGGCCATGAAACGCCGCGCCGAAGCGGAGGAAGCCCGCCGCAAGGCCGAGGAAAAGGCGCGCCGCAAGGCGGAGCGCGGCCGCGGCAAATCCGCGCGCGCGGCCGACGACGGCTATGACCGGGCCCCGCTCGATATCGAAGGCGGCGCCTATGCCAACAGCACCGACGAATTGCCGCCCGATGGCTACGTCGGCTATATCGACGGCGCGTACGACGGCGCATCGGCCGAGCCCGCCTATCTTTATGATGAAACGGCTCCCGAGCAGCCCGTTTATGCCGATGGCGACGCCTATGCTGCGCAACCCGACTATTCCTACGATTCCCTGACGCCCGCCAATGCTGCGGACGGCCCCGTTGACGGTGCAGCCGCGCCCAAGGCAGGCGCAAAGACCTCCAAGAAGGCCAGGCCCGCCGCCAAGGCAGCCAAGCGCAAACGCGGCAAAATTTCCGACGACACGGGCTTTTTTGACGACGATGATTGATCGGCTCTCCCAAAAACAACCCTGCGCGCTGCCAAACGACGCGGCCATCCTCGCCATCGAGACCTCCTGCGACGAGACGGCGGCGGCCATCGTGCGCGGCGGGCGCACGGTGCTTTCTAACGTCGTCCACACGCAGATTCCCCTGCACGTTCCCTTCGGCGGCGTGGTGCCCGAGATTGCCTCCCGCAACCATGTCGATATGATCGGGCCTGTGGTGGAACGGGCGCTGTCGGACGCCGACATGCAGCTTGCCGACGTTGCCGCCATCGCGGTTACGCACGGCCCCGGGCTTGTGGGCGCGCTGCTGGTGGGCCTAAGCTACGCCAAGGGGCTTGCGTACGCGGCGGGCCTGCCGTTCTACGGCGTCAACCACATTGCCTCCCACATCGCAGCCAACTACCTGACCTATGCCGATTTGACGCCGCCGTTTACCTGCCTGGTCGCATCGGGCGGGCACAGCCATATCATCCGCGTGGAGGACTATGCGCGCTTCACCCTCATCGGCCGCACGCGCGACGACGCAGCGGGCGAGGCATTCGACAAGGCTGCGCGCGCGCTGGGGCTAAGCTATCCCGGCGGGCCCAACCTGGAAAAGCTGGCCGCAGACGGCAACCCGCATGCGGTGCGCTTCCATTCCGCGTTCAACGAGGGCGACGGCTTCGATTTCAGCTTTTCGGGCATCAAGACCGCCGTGGTCAACCACCTGCATACAGCCGAGCAGCGCGGGGAACCCGTCAACCGCGCCGATATCGCCGCCTCGTTTCAGCGCACGGTGGTGGATATTCTGGCCGATAAGGCCGTGCGCGCGGCGGGGCAGGGCACGCTGGCGCTGGCGGGCGGGGTCTCGGCCAACAAGGCGCTGCGACAGGCGCTGCAAAGCCGCTGCGACCGAAAGGGCATCCGTTTTTGCTGCCCCGATTTCCGTTTTTGCACGGATAACGCGGCCATGGTGGGGGCCGCAGCGTACTACCACGCAAGGTATTCGCCCCCCGACGATCTGTCCCTGAACGCCATCCCAAACCTGTCCATTTTGGCCTGATTACCCCCTGGCATAGCACTTTTTTCACGCGTGCCCAAACCGCTCTT
Source organism: uncultured Oscillospiraceae bacterium (assembly GCA_964600225.1). GTDB lineage: Bacteria > Bacillota > Clostridia > Christensenellales > CAG-138 > CAZRIT01. The sequence continues at coordinate 26,185 of CAZRIT010000019.1, forward strand.
TTCTGTCTTTTGTATGGAAAAAGAGCGGTTTTTTGCATCCCGCGTCCGTTCTATACAGCCTGTGTGCATTGTGGAAAACATTTGAAAAACGACTGTTCTTGCCCCCTTTTTGGTGGATAACCTTGTGGATGATGTGGACAGGACACGGTTTATTCACATTTTTACCCGAGAATAAACATGCAAATCGGTCGAATACAATGATATGGGCCCTTGGTGGGCCAACTTTGGCTGATGGGCGGATTACCACATGTGGAAGCAAATTTCGGACTGGTTTATGGCCATTTTGGTCGCGGCCGCTTTTGCCGTCTCGGTGTTCGGCGCGGCGGAGTGGTTTGCACAAAAAAGCGGTGCTGCCGTGCCTGCAACGGCGGACGCGTTCACCATCGTGGTGGACGCGGGCCACGGCGGCAGCGACGGCGGCGCGGTGGGCATCGATACGGGGGTTGTGGAGGCAGGATTGAACCTGACGGTGGCGAAGCTTGTGGAAAAGCGGCTGACAGGCGAGGGCGTCCGCGTGGTCATGACGCGCACCGACGAAAACGCCCTGGCTTCCGATAAGCATGCCGACCTTGCCGCGCGCGGCAAGCTGTTCCAGGCGCCCGATGTGGATTTGGTGGTGAGCATCCACATGAACAAGTTTACCGACCGCTCCGTCCACGGCGCCATGGCGTACTACATGCTCGGCTCCGCCGAGGGGCAAAAGCTTGCGCAGTGCGTCATCGACGCGCTCTGCACCGCCACCGACCGCCCGCGCCGCCTGGCCAACCCGGGCGACTACTATGTGGTGCGCGAATGCGCGTGCCCCGCCGTGTTGGTGGAGTGCGGGTTCCTTTCCAACGCCGAGGAGGAACGAAAGCTGCAGGACGCCGACTATCAGCTTGTCCTTGCCGACGCCATCGCGGACGGCATTCTGGCGTATCAAGCCAATCACAGTTGACGCCGTGCACCGGGGAATTGTGCGCCCGCACGGTTTGATCGCTAATCGTCCAGCCCGCCAATCGCCATATCCGATTTTCGGACGGTTGTCTCTATATCAAAGGAGCCAACAAAAACCCTTTGATACGCTTCATCGCGGTCATAGATATCCCAAACTAGGCGCACGGTAAACGTATCGGGCAGATACAGCGGATGGACGGGCACGGTATGCCCCTGCGTATTGCTGTCCCAGCCGTCGATCGTTTCGTACGAGCCGTAGGCCGCGATGTAGCTTTCCACCCATTGCTTTGCCAGCGCTTCTGTATAGTTGCCTGCGGGCATCATGTTTTCCAGTTCTGCGCCGTCCATGAATATGCGCGGCGCGGTCGAGGATTTTTCCGGCGGGCAGTACATGCCATCGATTGTATAGCCGAGGAAGGCTTCGCCCCAAAGCGGATAAAACATGATCCTGTCCAGCGTCAGCGTAACGCCGTTGATGGTCTGCTCGCCCGAAAGATCGACATACCGTTTTTCATTGCGCCCGTCCGCCGCCATGCGCAGCGTTTCCTCGCACCACGCAAGCCGCTCGGCGTCGTCCTTGGGCAGCGTGACTTCGCCCGTGCGCGGGTTGATGCGAAACGCGATCCTGATTTCCTGCGTTTTGAAGGTGTGCTCAACGCCGTCTCCGATTCCGTATACGTCCGTGCCTTCCTCACCCATCAGCGTCACCAACACCGTCTCCGGCAGCGCTTCGACGGGCGCATACCACGGCAGCAATTCCAATGCGGTCACCTTGCGTGGGTATTCGCCATGCACATTCTTCCCCGCCTCCGTATGCTCTTCGCTTATGGAGCTCAAGCCCTTTCCGCCCCATCGATAGCCATCCACATACGGCGTAAAGGAGGTGTTTGCACCCTGATCGTGCCACCCGTATTCGCCAATAGTTCCAAGCAGTATGCCGTCTTTTGACACGGCGGCGTCCACAAGCGTGTATGCACCCTGCACGATGTTGAGCTCTGTGGCGGCGTCGGGCTGCGCGGAGAGCATCTCCTGCGCCTTGGCAGCTTGCGCCTCGATGCCCGCCAGCCCTTCCTCCACCAGCCGCGCCCGCTCGGCTTCGATCTGCTCCGTCGGGATTTCATAGGTAAAGTCGAGCGCAAAGCTGCCGAGGGATTCCCCGCGATTGCCCGCATCGTCATATGTATACAGCGTGCCGCTTAACGACATGGGCGTGTTGTCCGAAATCACTTGGTCGCCGATACGGAACCAAATTTCATGCTCCGCGCCCTCGGCCATGCTGTCGGCCTGCGTGATCATCGGGCGTGCGCGCGCCGTTCCATCGGCCTTCGCGTAAGCAGGGTACGTTTTTCCGCCAACCGCCAGCACATAATCAAAATCGTACAATCGGCTACTGTCGCCCGTTTTTGCATCCGTGGCGTTGAACGCAATGTGCATTTCGGGCGGGTCGTCGCTGGGCCAATAGGAAGCGCCCTTGAGCTCCAGCGTAATGCCGTCCACCACCGCCGTCCCACTGATTGCGCCATAGAACGTCATGCCCGCGATCATCTCATCCGCAGACCGTTCCGCCAGCGTACGACGGTCGTCCCTGGCCTGTTCGCTTTGCACATATTCCTTTGCCCGCTGCGTGCTGCTCCAATAGATGGCGTAGGCCGCGCAAGCGGAAAGCAACAGCAAAACAGCCGCAATGACGATGACCAATGCGCGCCGCTTTGCGGGCATGCGATACCGCTTGCCGCCATTGTCGGCGCGATGCTTGGTCGCGCGCTGCGCTGTATGTTCCGTGTTTCTCGGATTCCTTTCCTGCTCCTTTTCCAAGGAAGCATACTCGGCATCAACTCTTTCAAGGATGCTATCGAGCATAGCTTCCTTACGCTCGATCGGCACCGACACCTTGTTAAAGGAGGCTACGATACGCTTGTTTTTCATGCTATTCTCCCTCCTTTAGCGCCCGTTTGAGGCGTTGCCGACCCTCGTGGAGATACCGCCAAACGGAAGCGTCGGTCTTGCCCATATGGGTTGCGATCTCGTTCGCGGAGTAGCCTTCATAGTAAAACATGTAGATGGCCGTTTTGTATTTATCAGGCAGCGCCATCACGCTTTGCAGCGTTTCATCCATTTCAAACGGAACCGCCTGCCGCTGCATGGTCCGCTCATCCATGTTTACCCGCTTGTGCCAGCCCGAGGCCAACACATCTTTGCAAATATTGGATGCGGTCACAATCAGCCACGCCTTTTCATGCTCCTGATCGGAAAAGCGTTTTGGCTCCTTTAACAAACGCAGGAATGTCGTTTGCACGGCGTCCTCCACATCCGCTAGATTGCCACGGAAAAACATGAGGCAAACACGATACACCGTTTCCATGTTGCGCTCGTAGATGGCCGCTATTTCTTTGCCCGTACGACACAAAGAATGCAAATCCCGTCCTCCTTTG
>CAZRIT010000020.1:0-28435 GCA_964600225.1 uncultured Oscillospiraceae bacterium
GATCTCGGCCTTGGCCATATCGGCCTGCAAAACGGAGTTATCCTCGCCGTTGTTGTAGATGCAGCCCACGGTCTGTACATCGGGGAACAGCTCAAACAGCAGCGCAATCTGATCCTTGATGGGGTTCATGTCCGACGTGCCCGATACGTTGCCGTTGGGCGTTTCGTTGCTTTCCACCAGCTTGGCAATTTCAAAATCCGTCACGGCCGTGGCCAGAATCGGAATCTCCGCGGTTTTGCCCGCCATGGCCTGCGCGGCGGGAGTTGCGATGGCGCAGATGAGATCGCACCCTGCGCTCACAAAGCGGTCGCCGATGGTGGACAGGTTGGACTGGTCGCCCTGCGCATTCTGGATATCGAGCGATACCGTTTCCCCGTCCTTCAGGCCGTTGTCGGCCAGCGCCTGAACGAAGCCCTCCCGCGCGCTGTCGAGCGCCGCGTGCTCGGCAATCTGCACGATGCCGATGGTGAAGGTTTTGTCCGTGGCCGCGTCGCTCGGCGCGGACGTCGGCTGCTGCGTTGTGCAGCCGATCAGGGTCGTCAACAGCAGCGTCGCTGCCAACAGTGCAATGGTCTTTTTCATGATTCGTTCCTCCAAGTTATTTCATTTTGTTCGTCCCCGTGCACAGGGACAAAATAACGCCCCTCTCCGACGATGTCGGAAAAGGGCGAATCTCTCGCTGTACCACCTTTTTTCCTCCGATGCCTTGCGGCAAGGGAGCTCGTCAACGGTCTGTCAACCGTCCCGCGCTGTAACGGGCGCCCCCGTAGCGGTCTACCGAACAAGCGTTCTTTCAACCGTAGGCTCTCGAAATGTATTCGGGATCATAACCGCCGCTTTCTTCCACCAGCCGAAAGCTCTCTGTGCGCGCATTGACGATCCGTACTTCTTCCCGGTCACTGCCTTTTCGTATCTTGACGGCGATTATAATATATAATATAGCCCTTGTCAAGCAGGAATTGCAAAAAAGTTTTTCGGCAGGGTTCGCCATATCCGACAAAAGGCGTTTTTGACGGCGCAAAACGAGGGACGCTGACGCGTCCCCCGTTTGATCGGTCCGCCGATGCGCGCGCCTTAAGGCGTAGGGATTCGGCTCCCCTCGCCTTACAGCGTGCCCGCAACGACGATGGTCACCGTGCCGGGATTGATGGTCACCTCTCCCGTCGCCGCGTTTTGGCTAAACGTGGCCGCGGGAATGGTCAGCGTATACGCCGAAGCGGGGCTCGGCAATGTCAGCACGCCGCCGACATAGCTGTAATCCGCGGCAGAGAGCACCGTACCGTTGACCGTCACGGTGATGTTGCTCGGCGCGGGCGAAAACGCATCCGTCATCACCACGTCGGTGGCAGGCGCGTTGCCGTAATTGTAGATGGTGAAGGTGCTGGTGAGCACCCCGCCGTCCGTCACGGGGTTGGGCGACATCTCCTTGTAGATGCGGATATCGGCATAGGTTGCCACGGGCGCCGTGGCGGCGATTTCGATGGGCTCCGTCAGCCCCGTGGCAAGGATGGTCGCGGTGTTGGTGATCTGCGAGCCGATGGTCAGCCGCGCATAGCTGTTCACGCGCGCCTTGTAGATGAGCATGGCGTTGGCATTGGCCGCCAGCGACGGAATGACAAACTCCGCGCCCGCAGCCGTGGACGTCGGCGTGAGCGACGTGGAAAACACGCCGTCGATATACAGCCGCGCAGGGCCGATATAGGTCAGCGGCGCAACCGATTGCGTCGGCGTCACCGCATACGCGCCCAGATTGTCAGTAATTTTGATGCTCGTGAGCGCGCCCGTGCCGCTGTTGGTCAGGCTGATGATATACGTCAGCTCCTCGTCCGCCCGATACCCGTTTTCCAGCACGCTTTTGGCGGCCGTCAGCGGCCCGTGCAGGGTGGTGCTTGCAATATTGGATGAGGCAACCGCAGTGGTTGTGCCGTAGGTAAACTGCAATCTTGCCTGATTGGTTATGGTTGTAGCCATGGATTGCTCCTTTCTCACCTGTTCGGTGAAGCCGCCCCGCAAGGTCGGCAGGGCAGCGCAGTTCACCCCGCCTCCGCCCATACGGGCGAATTTGTGGTGTTCACTATCATGTATGAGAAAGCGCAAAAAAGCGTGCGATGGCACGCTCGGATAAAAGCTTTGTTACGAACGCTCGGAAAGATCCTTCGTCGCTTCGCTCCTCAGAACGACAAAAAAGCAACGCTCCTGAGAATGACAACACTTTTCGTTGTCATCCTGAGTCGACACCGCAGCGGACGCATACAGCGCTCCTCGCGAATGCTCGGAAAGATTGGCGCGGCGTGCCTACCCTCGGATGCCGCCCGATTGCGCGGCAAACGCCGCTTTGGTCAGGATAAACCGATCGACCGTGCCTTCCGCCTCGGCGCGCGCCCCGCAGCGCACAAACCCGAGCTTTTCGAGGATGCGCGCGGACGCTCTGTTCTCCCGAAATGCAAGCGCGTGATACGCCTCGTGCGGAAACGTTTGAAACAGGTATGCCAGCACGGCCCGCGCAGCCTCCGTGGCGTAGCCGTTGCCCCAGCAATCCCTGCAATATCCGTACAAAAATTCAGGCCCGTCGCCCTCCCCGTCGCAGCGGAACCCGCAGTAGCCCAGGTACCGCCCGCTGCTTTTTTCAATAACGGCAAACTCCGCGCCCGCCTCGCCAAACGCCGCTGCGGCGTCCTCCAGAAACAGCGCTTTTCGCGCGGGATAGGTCATGCGCGTCACGCCGCCCGTAAACCTTTTGGCCACAGGGTCGGTCACCATGCCCCAGAATCGGTCAAAATCCCGCTCCATGGGCTTTCTGAGCAACAGCCGTTCCGTTTCCGATTCCAACGGTCACACCTCCGTTTGCATCGCATGCGATTTGCGTCAGTATATCATTTGCGGCGCGAACCGTCAATCGGCAGCGCGCCAATGGGATATCCGCTTGTTGTTTCCACGGCATATCTATTTGTTGTTTCCATTTGTTATTTCCACCGAAATTCTTATTATTACCGCTTGCCATCCGTGTGCGGATGGACTATTATAATAAATTAAGCCGAACAATCCGGGTTTGTCCCGCCAGTCATGCGGAAGCCATGGCGCTGTTGTCGTATAGCGGCAATATTTAGTGTTTGCAAATGACGGTCGTATATTATATAATTGTTTTCTTCTATACGATTTTGTGTTATTTGCATACGATCGTTCGGTGAAGTTACAGGAAATGAGGGATGCAACCAATGTGGAGATACGCGCTAAAGCGGCTGCTGCTGGCAATCGTCACCATATTCATCATCATCACGATTACGTTTTTTGCCATGAATGCCATTCCCGGCGGCCCGTTTGAAAAGGAAAAAGCGCCCGACCCCGCCGTACAGCGGGTGTTGGAAGCGCGCTTTCATTTGGACAAACCGCTTGGGCAGCAATTCATCATCTATCTGGAGAACCTGATGCACGGCGATTTCGGCATTTCGCTCAAGAGCGGCCGCGAGATTTCCCAGGTCATCGGGGAATCCTTCTCCATATCCGCCAAGCTGGGCGGCCTTGCGGCGCTGACGGCGGTGGTATTCGGGCTGATATTCGGCTCGGTCGCGGCGTTAACGCGCAACAAATGGCCCGATCGCGTGATCATCTTCTTTACCACGCTGTTTGTTTCGGTGCCGTCGTTTGTGCTGGCAACGCTGCTGTTGTTGATATTCTGTCTCAAGCTGGGGTGGTTCCAGGTCTGGAGCGCAAACAGCCAGGCGTATCTGCTGCCCATCGTTTCGCTGGCACTGTATCCGATGGCGTACATCACCCGCCTGACCAAATCGAGCATGCTGGATGTGCTGGGGCAGGATTACATCCGCACCGCCCGCAGCAAGGGCCTGATGGAATGGGTCGTCATCTTTAAGCACGCCCTGCGCAACGCCCTCATCCCCGTCATCACCTATGTCGGGCCCATGGTGGCATATATCCTCACGGGCAGCCTCGTGGTGGAAACGGTGTTCACCATCGGCGGCCTGGGCAGCAAGTTTGTGACCGGCATCATCAACCGGGACTATCCGATGATCATGGCGACCACCATCTTCCTTGCCACGCTCATGGTCATTATGACATTGATATCGGATCTGGTCTACAAGGCAGTCGATCCGCAGATCAGCTTCGATTAACGGGAGGAAGAAACGATGGAAAAACAACCTTACAGTGCAGATATGATCCCCAAGAAGCGGCTGCTGAGCCTGCAGCTGGACGTGAGCAAGTTCGAGCCCGCGTCCGATGCGGAGAAGGCGCAGCACGACCAGATGCGCGAGTCCACCACGTTCTTTCGCGACGGCATGCGCAAGCTTTTTAAAAACCCTCTGGCGGTCATGAGCCTGATTATCCTGTTTATCATCATGGTCACCATCATCTTTGCGCCCATGCTCGTGCCCTACGGCTACGACGAGATGATCCGCATCGACGGCAAGCGCGATAAAACCGCCAAGAACCTGGCGCCGTTTACCTATTCCGAGCGCGAGCAGGAGGCCATCGACGCAGGCGTGGAGGTGTTCCCGCATATATTCGGCACGGATGAATTGTGCCGCGATTACTTTGTGCGCGTCATCTACGGCACGCGCGTATCGTTGCTGGTGGGCCTGTTTGCCAGCCTCATTGTGCTGGTCATCGGCCTGCTGTACGGCTCCATATCGGGCTACGCGGGCGGCAAGGTCGACCTTGTGATGATGCGTATCGTGGATATCATCTATTCACTGCCCGATATGCTCATGATCATCCTGCTGTCCGTGGTGCTGGATTCCATACTCGGCCAAACCCTCAGCGGCACGGTGTTTGAGCGCATCGGCACCAACATGATCAGCCTGTTTATCGTATTCGGCGTGCTGTACTGGGTCGGCATGGCGCGGCTTGTGCGCGGCCAGATCCTCTCCATTAAAAAGAACGAATATGTGCTTGCGGCGCGCGCGCTGGGCGCCAAGCCCACCCGCATCATCAAAAAGCACGTTCTGCCCAACTGCATGAGCGTCATATTCATCTCCACGGCGCTGCAGATTCCTTCGGCCATCTTTACCGAAAGCTTCCTGTCGTTCGTCGGCCTTGGCGTACAGGCGCCCATGCCGAGCCTCGGCTCGCTTGCCAGCGCGGCGCGCGGCGGGTTGCAGAGCTATCCGTACAAGCTGCTGTTCCCGGCAATCATCATCTGCCTCATCGTGCTGTCCTTCAATCTGCTCGGCGACGGGCTCAGGGACGCCTTTGACCCGAAATTGAGGAGGTAACGGACATGAGCGAAACATTGTTACAGGTTAAAGACCTGCGCACGTCTTTCTTCACCGATTCGGGCGAAGTCAAGGCGGTCAACGGCATCTCGTTCAATCTGGAAAAGGGCAAGGTGCTTGGCATCGTGGGCGAATCCGGCAGCGGCAAGAGCGTCACGGCCTATTCCATCCTGCAATTGCTGGTCGAACCCGGCAAGGTCGTCGGCGGCGAAATACTGCTGGAAGGGAAAAACGTGCTGGATTTCACCAAGCATCAGATCCGTTCCATGCGCGGCGAAAAGATCAGCATCATCTTCCAGGACCCCATGACCAGCCTCAACCCCGTCTACACCATCGGCAACCAGCTGGAGGAGGTCATCCTGCTCCATACCAGCCGCAACCGCGCCCAGGCCAAGGAGCGCGCGGTGGAGATGCTCACCCTTGTGGGCGTCAACGAGCCGCAAAAGCGCGTCAACCAGTACCCCTACGAGCTTTCGGGCGGCATGCGCCAGCGCGTCATGATCGCCATGGCGCTTGCGTGCGAACCCGATATCCTGATTGCGGACGAGCCCACCACGGCGCTGGACGTCACCATTCAGGCGCAGATACTGGAGCTGATGCAGGAGCTGCAGCAAAAGCTGGGCATGGCCATCATCATCATCACCCACGACCTTGGCGTTATCGCCAGCATGTGCGACGAGGTGATCGTCATGTACGCAGGCCGCGTGTGTGAGCGCGGCACGGCGGACGAAATATTCTACAACCCCAGGCATGCCTACACCAAGGGCCTGCTGCGTTCCATCCCCAGCATCGTGGGCGAGCACGACCGCCTGATTCCCATTGCGGGCTCCCCCGTGGACGTGCTCAACCTGCCCGCAGGCTGCGCGTTCGCCGCGCGCTGCAACTGCGCCATGAAGATCTGCCTCGATACATTGCCCGAGGAGATCCCCATCAACAAGGATCACATCGCGGCGTGCTGGATGAACGTCAAGGAAGTCTACGACGAAAACGCGGGAAAGGACGGTAAACAGGCATGAGCGAAGCATTGATCGAGGTCAAGCATCTCAAGCAGTATTTTCCCGTCAAGACAGGATGGTTTTCCACCATACCGCTAAAGGCGGTGGACGACGTTTCCTTCACCATCAACCGCGGCGAAACGCTGGGCCTGGTCGGCGAATCGGGCTGCGGCAAAACCACCGTCGGCAGGTCGCTTTTGCACCTGTACAAGCCCACCGCGGGCGAGGTCTGGTACGACGGCACGCGCATCAGCGAGGATAACATCCGCCACTACCGCAAGGATATGCAGGTGGTGTTTCAGGATCCGTACTCCTCATTGAACCCGCGCATGACGGTTTCCGATATCATCGGCGAGCCGCTGGATATCCATCATCTGTACAGCAGCAAAAAGGAGCGCGCCGAGCGCATCGCGGATTTGCTGGAGCTGGTCGGCCTGTCGAGCGAGCATGCGCGCAGGTATGCGCACGAGTTCTCGGGCGGGCAGCGGCAGCGCATCGGCATTGCGCGCGCGCTGGCGGTGGACCCCAAGTTCATCGTGTGCGACGAGCCCGTCTCCGCGCTCGACGTTTCCATACAGGCGCAGATCATCAATACCTTTGAGGATTTGCAGCAAAAGCTCGGCATCACCTACCTGTTCATTGCCCACGATCTGCTGATCGTGCAGCACATGTCCAACCGCATTGCAGTCATGTACCTGGGCAAGATCGTAGAGCTGGCCGACGCCGACGAATTGAACGAACATCCCCAACACCCGTACAGCATGTCGCTGCTGTCGGCCGTGCCGATTCCCGACCCCAAGATTGCCCGCAGCAGACACCGCATCGTGCTCGAGGGCGACGTGCCGAGCCCGCTCAACATGCCCAGCGGCTGCCCCTTCCGCACGCGCTGCCGCTATGCAACCGATCAGTGCGCCGAGGCTTGCCCCGAGCTGACCGATCGCGGCGGCGGACATATGGTTGCGTGCTGGAATAAATAGTTGCATATTGCAGTATAAGCAGTGGTTTTTCTGTATGTTTATTCAAAACCACTGATTGAACTGATTGACAGGAAAATATATACCTGTTACAATAATATACTAACAGATTTGCCTGACAGGCGACTGACAGGCAAGTGAAAGAAAACGAGGAGGAAATACAATGAAGAAACTGATCGCATTGCTTTTGGCCCTTGCGATGGTCGTCGGCGCGATTGCATGTGCAAAGCCGGAAGCCCCCGCAGCCCCCGCGGCCCCCGCATCCCCTGCAACCCCCGCGGAACCGGCCAATCCCTTGCCGGATTGGGCTCCGTACGACGAGATGATCGCCACCATCAAGAGCACCACCGATTTTGCAGAACGTGCAAAGTTGATGCATGAGGCGGAAGATTACCTGATGGATAACGGCGCCATCCTGCCCATCTATTACTACAACGACCTGTACATGATGAAGCCGGGTATCGAAGGGTTTTATTCCAACCCCTACGGCACCAAGTACTTTATGTACACCACCTTCGGCGACGTCACCACGCTGCGCGTCAACCTGGCTTCCGAGCCCGATCGTCTGGATCCCGCTCTGAACAGCTCCGTTGACGGTGCCTGCCTGGCGGCCAACAGCTTCGGCGGCCTGTACACCTACGACAACACCGGCGCCGTGATCCCCAACTTTGCCGAAAGCTATGAAATGTCCGAAGACGGCTTGACCTACACCTTCAAACTGAAGGCCGGCCTCAAGTGGTCCGACGGCTCCGACCTGACGGCAGAAGACTTCGTCTATTCCTGGAAGCGTGGCGCCAGCGCCGAGACGGGCGCCGACTACGCCTACATGTTCAACGTGATCGCCGGCTACGGCTCGGATGAGGGCATTCAGGTTTCCGCGCCCGACGCCACCACCGTCGTCGTCACGCTGGCCGCGCCCTGCGCGTACATGCTCGACCTCGTTGCGTTCCCGACCTACTTCCCCGTCAAGAAGGACGTTGTTGAAAACGCCAAGGGCTATAAGGATGCCGCCGGCGCCATCATCGATGCAGGCGCATGGGCAACCGAAGCGGGCTTCGTCTCCAGCGGCGCGTATGTGCTCAAGGAGTGGAAGCACAACGAATCCATGGTCTACGAAAAGAACCCCAACTGGTATGATGCCGCCAACGTCAAGATCGAACGCATTGAGTTCATGCTCTCGGCCGACGATACCGCCATCTATACCGCATACCAGAATGGCGACCTCGACTTCATCGACACCGTACCGACCGATGAAATCGCCAACCTGATCGCCACCAACAACCCCGAGTTCTACGTCATCGACGAGCTCGGCACCTACTACATCTGCTTCAACGTCAAGTCCCCGTTGTTCGAGGGCAAGACCGCCGAGGAAGCTGCCAACATGCGTAAAGCGTTCGGCCTGCTGGTCGATCGTCAGTACATCATCGATACCGTCGGCCAGACCGGGCAGAAGCTTGCCACAAGCTTCATCCCCGCCGAGATGCTCGATGGCGCAGGCGGCGTGTTCAAGGATGCCGCCAACTGGTCTTACCCCAATGGCGCCGATGGTTACTACGGTGAGGAAGTGGACGAGGAAGGCGCAATCGAAATGCTCGAAGCCGCAGGCTTCAAGTTTGTCGATGGCAAGCTGGATCCCTCCACGCCCATCAGCTTTGAGTACCTGACCAACGAGTCCTCCGGCCACGTCGCCATCGCGGAGTGCGTCCAGCAGGATCTCGCGGTCATCGGCATCAACATGACCATCAAGTCGATCGACTGGGATACGTTCCTTGCAGAGCGTAAAGCCGGCAACTACGACATCGCGCGTAACGGCTGGATTGCGGACTTCAACGATCCCATCAACATGCTTGAAATGTGGACCACCGACAGCGGCAACAACGATTGCCAGTTCGGCAGATAAGACCACACCATTCATGGCAACATGCGGGCGCTTCCTTCGGGGAGCGCCCGCTGCGTTCCAAGCCTTATCCGCATTTTTTAAGGAGGCACCATGGAATTTGACGCATTGTACGATATGATATTCAAACGCAAGTCCGTCCGCCGCTACGACCCCGCGCTGCATCTTTCGCAGGCGGAGCTGAACGACATCGAGGCGCAGTTAGGCAAGCTCAAGCCGCTCGTTGGCGATATCAAGCTATCCTACCGCATCGTCAAGCGCGAGGAAACCACCTGCAAAATCGGCGAATACTGCCTGTTGATTTACAGCGAACAAAAGCCGCGCTATCCGGAAAACGTCGGCTATGTGCTGGAGCAGTTGGATTTGTATCTGGCCGCGCACGATATCGGCGCGTGCTGGTACGGCTACGGCAAAACCCCGCAAAAGGCGGATGGCGACCGACCGTTTGCCATCATGATCGCCTTTGGGAAAAGCAGGCCCACGGATTTCCGCAAGGATTACACCAAGGCCGCGCGCAAGCCCCTCGACGTCATCTGGGACGGTACCCTTGCCCTTGACGCAGCCCAAGACGCGCGCATGGCGCCCAGCGCGGTCAACTCCCAGCCGTGGCGCGTGGTTGCCCGGGCAGACGAGCTGAAGGTCTTTCGCGCGGCGCGCCTGACAAGGCTCGCCTTAGGCTATTTCAACCAAATCGATATGGGCATATACCTGTGCTTTCTGGAGCTGGCGCTCACGCACCACGGCTATCGATTCACGCGCACGCTGCCCGATGCGCCCGCAGGCGGAGCCATGCTCCCCGTGGCGGACTATCGGATTGCACGCGAGGACGCATAAGGACAGGGGTACGGTTTTTCTTGCTCTTTTTGACTTACTCTTTTTTGAAAAAAAGAGTAAGCAGAAAAAACATATAAATTCTGTCAGTAAAACTTCATTGCCTTGCGTTGCTGCATGACAATTTGTGAAGTTTTCTTTCGGTTCCTTTTTGAAAACAGAGTAAGCAGAAAAAACATATAAATTCTGTCAGTAAAACTTCATCGCCTTGCGTTGCTGCATGACAATTTGTGAAGTTTTCTTTCGGTTCCTTTTTGAAAAAAGAGTAAGCAGAAAAAACGCATAAATTCTGTCAGTATAACTTCATTGCCTTGCGTTGCTGCATGACAATTTGTGAAGTTCTTTCGGTTCCTTTCTTTTGCAAAAGAAAGGAACTCAAAAGAAAGGAACGCCACGTCCCCGTTCTTTAGGCCATATTGACAATGTGCTTGAACTTCCCGCTGATCGGGTGCTGCTTGGGCAGCTCGTCGGAGAGCGTGATATCCGCCTGCGGCGCGCCGTACGAGGACAAAAACGCCGTAAGCGCCGCCTTGGCCGCCAAAAATGCAGCCTGCCGATCCAGCCCGTCCGCAGGCTCCAGCCTCAGCTCCAGTCGGTTGTGCGGGTGCACGGCAAGCTGGAACCTGCGCAGGGCGTGCACCTCCTTGAGCACCGCGTACACCGCAAGCGGCGGCACCTTGCACACGTTCACGCCATCGGTCAAAATCAGCATATCGTCCGTGCGGCCCTCCAATTCCAGCCATGGCGAGGGGTTGCCGCACGGGCACGGCTCGTGATGCATCACCACGCGGTCGGTTACCTCATAGCGGATATACGGCTGGGCATAGTTGTAGAGGTTGGTCAGCAGAATCTTATCCGACTGCACTCCGTCGGGCACGGGGCGGTTCCGGCTGTCCACGGGCTCGACGATCAGCCAGTCGTCGTTGATGTGAAAATGCCGTTCTGTGCATTCGCACGCCACGGTGCCACCCTCCGTGCAGCTATACGACGTTTGCACATAGCACGCGAACGTCTCGGCCAGGCGCTCGCGCAGCGCGTCGGAGAGGTATTCCCCGCCCGTCATGATGATCACGGGAGAGATGTGCAGCCTGCCCGCAAGCGCCTCGTCGATCAGCAGCTCCAGATTGCTCGGGTACCCGCCGAGCATGGCGGGTTGGAAGGCGTTGAGCTCGGCGACGATCCGTTCCATGGGCAGCAGGGCGCTGGTGACCGCAAACTGCCGCTTTTTCCACGGCATTTTCACCAGCCTTGCGCGCACGGAGCCGTTGCTCAGGTAGAAACCGCCCGTGGCGAACACGCCGATGCTCCTGCCGCCCCGCCTGATGAACGCGCGCATGTCCGAGGGCCTTGCATAGGAGCGCATGGCGGCGATGGCGCCCATGACGTTGTTGGCGTTGTCGTCATAAATGGCCACCAATGGGTTGCCCGTGGAGCCGCTGGTGGTGAATACCAGATATTTATTTTGGTACTTGCGGCCAACGTTGTCGAGATTTTCCATAAACGCCGTCAGCCCCGCAAGCGTCACGCCGCGATCGGTCGGCCACTCGTCAAAGTGCGCCATCAGCGCCCGCTTGCTGACCGCGGGCAGATCGTTTAGCTCGCACGTTTGCGGATCGATATCCCGATACAGGCGCTGATAATAGGGACTGTTCTCCTTGGCGAACGTTATGATATCCTGTAACCGCCGCTGCCGCAGCGCGGCCCGCTCCGCCTCCGACATGTTGCGGTAGGCGCTGCACTGCCGCATGGCGTTGAGCATCCCGATTCGTTTCACAATGCTTCCTCCTTTTGCTTTCGTAAGCCTTCATACAAGCCCCTGCAATCCGCCGACGGCTGATCGACGATGCATTGGATCAGCAATTCCTCTACGGAGGCCGTGCTCGCCACGGCGCACACCAATGCGACCGCCGCCGTTTGGTTCCACACCGTCAATAGGACAGGCGCAGCATACAGCGCCAGCCCCGCCAGCTTGTTGGCATGGGTATGCAGGCACAAAACCCTGCTTTGCCGCGCCCAACCGACCGCCACGGAGCCAATGCGCACCGCGGCGACGGACGCAACCCACCCGTACATCCATATCGGCAGCCTGAGCGTCGGCAGCAATCGATACAGCAACACCCCGATCACCGCCGCATCGGCTGCGCTATCGAGCAAAGCGCCGTGCGCCGAAACCGCGCGCATGCGCCGCGCAAGCCAGCCATCGGCCACGTCGGTAAGCCCGCACAGGGCATAGAGCACAAAAAACGGCTTGGACAGCGGCGCAGCAAACAGCATTGCCGCCGCCAGCGCCATGCGGCAAAGAGTAAGCGCGTTTGGCAAGCGCCGCATGGTTTGCCCCTCCCCCGTCAGCCCGGATGCATCTTGTTTCAGTATACCGTATCCCCATGCTTTTCTCAACCCGCGGCGGCATACGGGCGAACACACGGACTGTCCATGGACGCCAAACAAACGGGCGCGGAGCAATCGGTTTCGGCATAGGCCGAGAATGCAAAACCGAGTTCGGGTTTGCGCGGTGCGCCCAAGGCGATGGGAGTATGCAGAAAGGAGGGGTGCGTCCCCTCCTTTTGTTGTGCAATCCCGTGTCCGTGGGTTACCTGTCGCCGCAGGTTGCCGCCACATGATACAGCAAATCGAGCGCCTTGGCGCTGTAGCCCCACTCGTTATCATACCAGGCCAGCAGCTTGACAAAATTGCCGTCCAGCATGATGCCCGCGTTTTCATCGAATATGCAGGTGTGCGTATCGCCGCGCATATCGGAGGAGACCACCTCGTCCTTGACGTAGGTCATGATGCCCTCCATGTAGGTGTGCGAGGCTTCCTCAATCACGCGGCAGATTTCATCATAGGTGGTGTGGGTGGCAAGCCGCGCCGTCAGATCCACCACGGAGACGTCGTTGACGGGCACGCGGAACGACATGCCCGTGAGCTTGCCGTTGAGCTCAGGGATGACCTGCCCCACGGCCTTGGCCGCGCCCGTGGACGAAGGAATGATATTGTTGATGACCGAGCGGCCCGTGCGCCAATCGCGCCCCGCGCGCGCATCGACGGGCTTTTGCTTGGACGTGGCGGAGTGGATGGTGCTCATCAGCCCCTGCACGATGCCGAAGTTATCGTGCACCACCTTGGCCAGCGGCGCCAGGCAGTTGGTGGTACAGCTTGCGTTGGATACGACATTGTACTCGGGGTCGTATTGCTCCTGATTGATGCCCATGACGAACGTGGGCGTTTCGGCATCCTTGGGCGGCGCGGTCAAAACGACCTTCTTGGCGCCGTGGTTGAGGTGCCCGCTTGCAAGCGCCGTGGTGTTGAACGCGCCCGTGGACTCTATGATGTACTCCGCCCCGCTGTCGTTCCACGGAATCAGCGAAACATCGGACTGGCTGAACACATTGATGCGCTTGCCGTTGACAAGCAACGCATCGGGCTCGGCCTCGATGCTGCCGTTGAAGCGGCCGAAAATCGAATCGTACCGCATTAAATATGCCATATAGGCCGTGTCGGCCCGCCGCAGATTGAGCCCGCGTACCGCAAACCGCTCGGGCTGATCCAAAGCGATGCGCAGCACCGTCCTGCCGATTCTGCCGAATCCGTTGATGCCGATTTGAACTGTCAAAGTCCCGTCCCCCTATTGTCGATTACTTACACATATCTGCGCAATTGGTTTCATTGTCACAAATTGCTCCCTGATGATACCAGACGGGAGTAACGCTTGTCAATGCGCGAGCGCGCCGTAATCGTTTCCGACATTGCGCGTCAATACCGATCCAGCTCGTTGCCGTAGCAATCGTACAGCATGGCGATATCCTGCTTGCTCTTGTGCCAGGGGTTCTCCTCGCCGATAAACCGATAATCGCCCGCGCCGCCCGCAGCCGCCACCGTCACGGTCTTGCCCGCGGGGATGACGCTGCCGACGGGGAAGCAAAACGCCTGCCCGCCGCGCTCGGAAAACAGCAGAAAGCCCGATACATCGGCGTCCGCGCCGTCGTTGCGGATTTGGGCAAGCTGCGAAACGTTATCCACCGATACGATGGAAAGCTGCGCCTCCGCCCTTGGCCGCGGCGGGTTGGTCACGCTCATCAAGCCGCCTGTCACCGTCAGCAGCGCGCCGACGTCGAACCGCTCCGTTACATGCACCTCCGCCCCCGCCAGCGCCGCCGGCACGCGCGGGTTGGCGGAGTTGGCGTCCACGCCCGTATCGGTGGGGATAAACGCCAGCGCGGGGCGTACCAGCGCGCCGAACGCATCGCTTGTGGCGTCGGGGTTGCCGTGGTTGCCGACCTTGAGCACATCCGCCTTCAAATCCGCGCCCGCGTCGATCAGCGTCTGCTCCTCGGCAAACTGCATATCCCCCGTAAACAGCAGCGTGCGGCCGTTGACGGACAGCCGTAATATTAGGGAATTGTCGTTATCGTCGTCGGCGTTGTAGGCAATCGGCCCAAGCACCTTAACGTCCACGCCGCCCGTGAGCGGCACGGTGTTGCCCGCGCTGAGCCGCGTCAAGGGGATTGAAAGCTTTTGGGCAAGGACATCAATCTTGTTCTCGCCGTTCTTCTTGTTTTCGGAAATCTGCGCCGCGTAGAGCCTGCCAACGGGCATGTAGCTGCCCAGCGCCTCCATGCCGCCGATGTGATCGCTGTGGGTGTGCGTCAAAAACACCGCGTCAAGCGCTTGCACCCCCATCACCTTAAGCGCGCCGAACAGCTGCGGCAGGCTCGTATCCTCGCCCGTATCGATTAAGAAGCTGCGCCCGTCGATGGTCAGCAGCGTCGCATCCGCACGGCCCACGTTGATAAACAGCACCGTTACTTGATGCGCATCGGCCTGCGGCACGGGCGTGGCGGCGGCCGCTGCGCCATCCGTGACCGATGCGGGCGAAACGGTATGGATGGCGATGGGCGCGCTCGTCGGCGTCGGCTCCGCGGCGGGCGCAGCCTGCTTGCAGGCCGTGCCGCAGCACAGAACCGCCGCAATCAGCATCCAACTCAGAATACATCGTTTACGCATATGCCATCCAACTCTCCGATCCGATTGTATGCCCCGGTGTATGCCCTAGTCGAGCGCGGGCAGGCCGAACAGATCCTGCATTTCACGGTACAGGTCGTTGTCGCGCCACCCGTCCGTGGAATGGTCGCCCCGCATGTTGACATCGCAATTCGGCAGGGCCGCGCGAATGCCCGCAAGCTGCTCGTCCGTAAAGCCGCAGCGGATGCACCAGAGCCGCTTGAGGCCCGTCATCTGCTTGAGCACCTCGGCATTGGCCGCGGCGGCGGCCTCCCGTTGGGATTTGTCGGCAGGGATGTTGGTGCTGCAATTGAGGTGCGTCAGCTTTTTGAGCGACAGCAGCGGCGACAGATCCCCACAGTAGTTCTGGAACGTCTCCAGATATTCCAGCTCCGTCAGTTGCCCGATGGGCGTAAAATCGGTAATGCCCTCCATGGCGACGATCAAAAACCGCAGCTTGGGCAGGTGATCCAGTATGGAAAGATCGGTGATCTTGCGTGCATGGCCCAAATCGAGCGCGATCAGATCGGTGCAGTATTTCAGCGGGGCGATATCCTCGTTGGTCAGGTCGGTGCGGCCCTCGGTAAACTCCACGCCGTTCCAATACTTGTTGCGGTTGCCCTTGCTAAACGCAATCGCATCCGTGCGGATGCGCCAGCCGCCGACGGTCACCTTCCACACCAGCTTGATATCGGGCGCCTGCTCGCACAGGGCCCCCATCTGCTCATCCGTCAGGTTGCAATCGCATAGATCGACCTTTTTGAGGTTCGGGAGGCATTTGAGCTGCTTGACCAGCGTTTCGGGGTCGCTGATCCGCTTGCCCGATAAATCCAGCGTCTCCGTCGCACTGTCCACCGAAACGCCCTCGATGGTGAATGCCCATTGAAACGCCACGTTCGGATAGCGCTCGATCAGCGCAAGCCGTTCGTCGTCGGTCAGGGTGCATGACGTCAGATCGGCCGATTGCAGGCCGGGAAAGTATTTGAGGTTCTCCAGTCCCGCCGCATCGGTCAGCACAACGGCCGTCTCCGTGCTGTCCAAGGACGTTTGCCCCACGGGCACGCGCCACAGGATCTCGCAATCGGGCAGGGCCGCGCGGATCAAATCGTACTGCTCCGCCGTTGCCGCGGCAGCACGCATATCCAGCCGTTTGAGCGCCGTCATGCCCGAGATGGCGGCAACGTCAAGCGGTTCCCCGTCCGATAGCGTCAGCTCGGTCACGGGCGCGGGCGTAGCGGTCGGCGCAGCCGTTTGGGCGGCAGCCGTCGGCTCCGCCGCGGGCGCGGTCTTTTGGCAGCCAAGACACAGGCACACAAGCAGGATGATCGGATACAGGCAAAGTCGTTTCATGGCGCGCACTCCTTTCAGTCAATCCGTTGATACAGGCGGAACACGTCCGTGTATTCCTCATAGTACAGCTCCGCCGTGTCGATGAGCGCATAGCGCGCGCTCGGGGCCTCGTCACGGTTGCGGGTGACGACAAACGCCGTGCGCCCCTCGTCCGCCGATTGCTGCTGTACTGCGGAAAAATCGGGCGGGTTCATGTTGGATGAGGAGAAATATCGGGTATCGGGCAGCACGTCCGCCGCCAGATAGAAGCCCGCATCGGGGAACATGTAGTTGAGCAGCGTGACGGGCGCATCACCGCTTTCGGCATGCATGCGCGCGGCAAAGCGGTGCTGCGGCGTATCAAGTTTTTCATAGGAAAGCAGGTAGACGTTATCGCTGCTTAGCAGGCAAAAGCCCAGTCCCAGCGCGGTCAAAGCAACGGGCAAAGCCACGTTCCACCGCTTGGGCTTGAGCTTGGGCGCAACAAACCGATTCCAAAGCGTCAGCAGCGGCACAAGGCCAAACGGCGCAAACACCGCCAGCACGATGCCGTAGTAGCGGAACCCCTGCCCGCCCATGAACGTGCCAAACGCCGTCAGGGCGCACAGCACCCACAGGGCCGCTTTGGCAATCGGCCTGTCCCCCGCCTTTTTGGAACATGTAACGTAGCACACGCCCAGCACGATCAAAAACCCGTATTGGATGTTCCTGAGCATGGTCGCCCCCACGCCCTTGACCACGGCCAGCAGCATGTTGATCGGCACGGGTGCGGACAGGTAGGAGTAGCCGAAGATGTTGTTGTAAAAGTAGCACGCAATCAGCGCGCCCAAGCCGTTGTTGAGGATGAAATAGGCCAGAATCGGCAGCCCCGGCATGGCCATGCCGCCAAGGAACACCGCACAGCTCACAAACGCCCGCCGCGTGCGCTTTTGGGCAACCTCGGCAAAGAACAGCATCGCCATCCACGCCAGGTAGAACGCCAGCAAGTTGAACTTGCACCACAGGATGCAGCCCGCCAGCGCGCCGTTGAGCAGCACATCCTCGTACGGCATGCCGTCGGCGGCTTCGGTGCGGAAATACCGCATCAACCGATACAGCGAGTACATAAACGGCGCCAGGCAGAACTCCTCCAGGCTGCCGCCATGCGAAATGCTCATGGCCGAAAGCACCAGCGCACCCAGCACGGGCACGGCAAGGAAGGCGTTATCTTCCACATACAGCCCAACCAGCTTGTACGAAAAATACAGGAATGTGGCAAACGACAGCGCTTCCAGCACATACACGCCGATAAACGACGTATCGGAGATGAGCGCCGCGATGGCGTACAGGAAGTAGACCAGCGGCCCCTTTTGATCGTACAGATCCACAAAGGGCACCTTGCCCGCCAGCACGCCCTTGCCGATGGTAAAGTAGATATTGGCGTCCACCCAATCGTTCAGCGGGTACAGAAACGACGACTTGGTGCAGACCGTCAGGTACACGGCCGCTATCAGCAGGCAGTAGAGGAATATCGGTTTGGACTTGGTTTTTTGCATGGGCATGGCGTTCTCCTTCAGCCGTTATGGCGCATATTCCAGCCGAATCGGCCGCGTTGCGGGGTGCAGCGCAATCCACGTGGAGCCAGGCTCCAGTATCAGCGGTTCGCCGTTTTTGAGAAAGTACCTTGTGGGCGTATCCTCGCTCTCGCGCCGCCACGCGGCGGCAATGTGGTAGCCGTTGATGAAACAATCGCACTCGCCGCTGCCGACAAGCTTTGCCGTGCGGTAGACCGTATCGAGGCTGGAATAGGATACATACTGCACGATGAGGTTTTGCACCGCAATCTGCTCGGTTACATAGTCCGTGCCGTCCACATTGGGCGTGCGCGTGCGCGCGGCGGTCAGCGCGCCCTTGGAATTGCGCTGACTGCGGTAGAGCAGGTTGTCGGCGGGGTTATAGGTATACTTGACAAACGTCATATCGGAGCCGACAAACGGCAGCCCCACGGCCTCGATTGCCCTGCCAAACGGGTAGGTCACTCCCGCTTGGAACCCAAAGCGGCCATCCGCAATCGGCGCGTGCGCCCCGTACAGGGCGGCTGCCATATCGTTGGCCCTTGCAAACAGCGTATGCTCGGGGAGGCTGCTGACGGTGTTGTCGGTGTAATAATGCTCGGCCGCCGCGCCTGTATTCTCCGCCAAAATGGCAATGTCCCGCTCCGAAAGCGCGGGGTAGTTTTCAACGCCCGGGTATCCGTCGAACAGGTACATGCCGTCCCATTCCTTTTGCAGTAGCACCGTATAGCACCTTGCGCTGACGATGGGCCCGACGGAAGCGGGCACACGATCGGCAAACACCGCGACAAACCGCGTTTCATTCTCGGTACGGTCCAGCGCCGCCTCGTATACGATATCCGCCAGCATCAGCCCCGTCTGTGGGCGTGCCTTGGGCGCGTTGTCCACAGTGGCCAGCACGGGACGATAGGTAAACGCCGCGTCGAGCGCCTGCCCCGTCGTCTGCGAAACGCCGGGCGTCGCAACGGGCGCCTCGCTGGCCACGGGCACGGCGGCGTCCGACGGTACCAGGTTGTTGGCTACATTGGGCGCGGGCGTGGGCGCGCCCGTATCCGCAATCACCACCACGGGCACCTCGGTAGCCACGGCGGATCGATCATCTGCCGACGGCGTACAAGCGCTCATCGCCGCGCAAAGCAGCGCGGCGATGAATAAGCTATGGATTGTTATGCGGCGGGACGGGCGGTGCATGGGACGCTCCCGTTATTCGACGACCGCGGGCGCGCTGTCGGGGTGCACGGCAATCCAGGTGTTGCCGGGCTCCAGTATCACGGTGCTCCCGTCGGCATACAGGTAGGTGGTCTTGTCCGCCAGTGTCGGGCGCGTCCAGGTGCCCGTCACATGTTGACCGTTGATGAAATAATCGCACTTGCCGCTGCCCACCAGATCGATCGTGCGGCGGCTCTTTTCATCATCGGGAATCCTGCCGTGAGCCGCGTACTGCACAATGAGGTTTTGCACGTTCATTTGCTCATCGGTCTTGGTCAGCCCATCGTCGGAGAGCGACACGGTCATAAACTTCTGCCCGTTTTCGTAGCGGTACAGGCGGTTGGTTGCAGGATCGTACTTGAATTGAATCCAGGTGGGGTTATCCTCGTTTGTAAACGAAAGCGTAACGGTGGAAAAGCTTTCGCCATCGTTGTAGCTGACGTTTTCCATAAAGCGGAAGCGCTCGTACGGCGTTGCCACATAGTCACCAAAGTAGCGGTCCGCCATGCGGTACACGCACAAAAACAGGTTGTGCGGCGCATCCCGCTGCGGGTCGCGGAAGCGGTAGCCGTTGTTGCGCTCCGTTTCCAGATAGCCGCCCTTGCTCGGGCTGAATTCCGCGGAATAACCGTAGAACTGCTTTTCATTGTTGCGCGGGTAGACGCCGACCTTCTTGGCAATTTCGCGTATGGAATAGTAGTACTTGCCCGACCACGGGCCGTAGCCCAGGTGCAGGTACATGCAGTCCCACTCCTGCGCAAGGTCCACAAAATAGTAGCGCGAGCTGCGCACGGGGCCCACAAACGCG
Organism: uncultured Oscillospiraceae bacterium; assembly: GCA_964600225.1. Classification (GTDB taxonomy): domain Bacteria; phylum Bacillota; class Clostridia; order Christensenellales; family CAG-138; genus CAZRIT01. Next base: position 19,826 of record CAZRIT010000020.1, read on the forward strand.
GGGTACGAATCGTTATAAACAACGTGGAAGCGCGTAATCATCGATTCCACCAGCAGTTCGTACACGATATCCGCCTGCATCAGGGCCGTCTGCGGCTTGGCGCCGTTGGCATTTTCGATGGATACCATGACGGGACGGCTGGGCGTGCCCTCGGGGATCACCCTGCCGCTGGTCTGCGAGCGGTTCTGCGGCGCGGGCGTGGGCGTGGCCGTCGGCTCGGGCGTGGGCGCGGGCGTGGTGGTCGTCATGGATACCGCCTCCATCGTCTGCGGCGCGGCGGTCGCTTCAGGCGCGCTGACGGGCTCCGCCTGTCCGCATGCCAGCATGCACGCCACCAACAGTATGGCAGCCAATACGGCCGCGTATTTCATTTTTCCGTTCATATTCGGGCATTCCTCGTTTCACTAAGATCAGCGCCGTCTGCGCGACTTTTTGCGTTTGCCCCGCACAATGACCACCGCGCACACTCCCGCAGCAAGCAGCACGCCTGCCGCGATGAGCAGTATGACGGTCAGGTTTCCGCCCGGTTGCTTGGGCGCATCCGCCGCGCCGTCGTCGGCCGCGGGCGCTGTCGGCGCGGGCGCTGCCTCGGTCGCAGCGGGCGCGGGTGTGGGCGTGGGCGTCGGCTCGGGCGTGGGGGAAGGCGTGGGCGTTTCGGCAATCCAGGGCGTCACCACGGCGTTGGGCAGGGCTGCGCCCGCCACCGTTACGCCGCCCGCGGCAACCTGCACATATGCCTTTTCCTGCACATAGATGCCGTTTGCCTTGGCGGCCGCGTTGAGCGTGGTGACCTCCACGTTGGAAAGCGTCACGCTGCTGCCGCCGCTTTTGAGAATCTTAAAATCCACAACGATGACCTCGCCGCCCGCTTCCAGCCCGAGGGCCACGCAGCAGGCGGTGCGGATGCGGCCCGCCGCATCAAAGTTGCTCACGCAATACTCGGCGGGAAACGCCGTGCCCTGCCGCACGGTGAGCACCTCCAGGTTGGCCGCGTCGTAGTTGAGATCGAAATAGAGGGAATCCACGTTGTCGCAGTTATCGATGGTAACGGGCAGGCTCACCGTATCGCCCACCGCGCCGTCCACGGTGGCGACGTGAAGCTGCACCACCCCGTCGGCCAGCGCCGCGCACGGGAACAGGCAGCACAGTATCCCCACCAGCATCAGCACCGCAACCGACCGTTTTTTCGCCATGATATTCCGTCTCCTTAGCAAATCTGCAATCTATCATAAGAATATCGTATTTCCTGTTGAAAGTCAATTTTCCGCCGCGGGAAACCACTGATCCCAAACGATGGCGTCGCCGTAGGCCTCGTACATCGTCTCCAAATCCGTGCCCTCCACCGTCAGCTTAAACGCCTCCGCTTGGTAATGATGCAGGAACGTATCCGCCAGGCTCTGCAGCGTCAGCCGCGCCTCCATGGGGCGCATGGCGCGCACCGCCACGGCAAATGCATCCGCAACATCCAGCCTCACCGCAGTAAGCGTCACCTTGTCGCCGCGCATGCGCACCGTATCCGTGCCGCACGAAAAGCCGATGTTTACGCCGTAGTCCACGTTCGGCAGCGCGCCCGCCGCAACCAGCGCCTGAAGCAGCGCGCGCGGCCGATCCTGCGCCGTCTGCGCTTCCTGCGGCACAAGCGCCGTTCGATCCGCCGACGGAACGTACAGCACCACCGCAATTGGCGGCTCCGTGGGCGCGGGCGTATCCGTGAGCGCGGGCGTTGGCGTGTTCGTCGCAAGCGGCGTGCCCGACGCCGCCGACGGCACGTCGGCGGGTTTGCAGGCAAGCATGATCATTAGGATCGCCATCAGGGCTGCCGTCAGCCGTTTCATCCGCATTTCTCCTCCAAAGTGTTACCTGTTGATTGTCGCACGATGCGCCCGAACTGTCAATTGATGCGCATGCGTTCCATTTTTCGGGCGAATGTGATAGAATGCAGTATCTTTCATCGGAGGCGACTTGATGAACTTAAGCGATCTTGCGCCGCGCATTCGCCGTGGCGATCGCGACGCCATAACCCGGCTGGTGGCCGCATACGGCGCGCCGCTCTATCGGCAAGCCCTGCAAAAAACGGGCGATCCCGCGCTTTCGCGCGAGGCTGCGCTGCAAACGCTCCGCCGCTTCATCGCCGCGCTGCAGGCAAACGCCGACGCCGACGGCTATGCGCTGTGCCTGGATGTCCTTGGCGCCCAAGCCATCGAAAGCTGCCAAAGCCAACGCTCCGAGCTGTCGCCGTCGGAGGAGGAGCTGCAGGCAAAGCTGTTTGACGCGCCCGCGCCCGCCCCCATGCCCCGCCGCACAGTCGCCAAGCCCATGCAGCGCCCCGCGCAGCCAACGCCCGTGCAGCGCACGGCGCCCGCACAGCCAGTTCCCAAGCAACCCGCGCCCAAGCGGCGCGCCGCAAAGCCCCGGCCCGCCGCCGACGCGCCCACCGAGCTGTTTGAAGGCGCAGGCAAACAAAAAGGCGGCGCACTCGCCGTCGTTTTGCTGTTGCTGGTCACGCTGTTTTTGCTGTGGGCCATTGCGGGCGTAGCCATGTCGCTCAATTGGCTGCCCAATATCGATTTGGGCTACGAATGGTTCAACAGCAGCATCTACCGCCTGTTTTAGGGATATGCCCTATTCCTCGGTGCGCTGCTTGTAGAGCACAAACTTGCGCCCGATGCACTGGATGATCTCCGCCTCGGTCGCCTTGGCCAGAGTTTCGGCCGCCGCCTTGGCGTCCATGCCCGCTGTTTCCAGCACCGATAGCTTAATCAGCTCCCGCTTTTTGAGCGCCTCCGCGACCGACTGCACCAGGTTCTCGTTGATATCGCCCTTGCCGATCTGAAAAATCGGCGACAGCGCATTGGCCTCGGCGCGGAATGCCGCGCGTTCCCTTCCCGTCATGCTTCCTCTTCCTTTCCGTCCGTCGGTACGCCCGACGTTTCCGCATCCGCCGCCGCCCAGTCGGGCAGGATGACATTGAGGATGCGTTCCATGGTGTTATTGTTCATGTACTGCCGCTGCGCCTCGCGCATGCGGTTTTTTTGCAGCACGTCGTGACCCAGCCGTACGGCGTTGTCGGCGGCCGAATCGGGGGTGACGGTGGATATCGCCATGCCGCGCTCGGCAAAGAACTGCGCGTTGAGCGCCTCGGTGGCGTTGGCGGGCAGCGTATGCACCAAAGGAATCCCCTTGACCGCCGCCTCGGTGGAAAGCGTGCCCTTGGGCCTGGCAATCAGCACGTCGCTTGCATCCATATACAGCGATATCTGCTCGGTAAACGGCACCGTCATCACGCGCGGGTCGCCCTCGTAGCTGCGGCGGAGCTGCTCGCCGAGGAGGGCGTTTCGCCCCGTCATGACGATTACGCGGATATCGGTTTCTCCCTTGCTGCGCTCGATGATCTTTCTTGTCACGGTGGCCGCGTCGCTGCATCCCTCCTCGCCCGCCATCATCAGGTAGGCGGTGACATCGGGCGGGATATCCAGCGTGGCGCGCGCGCTCGAACGCGCGGTGGTATAGCGGTACTTCTTCTGCACGGGCACGCCCGAGGGCACGATACGCTCCTTCGGTACGCCGCGGCGCGCAAGCTGCATCACCATGTCCGCATGCGGCGCAAACACCGCGTCCATATCCGTTTCCTCCAAAAAGGGGACGCAGGCATAGTCCGTGGGCACAAAGTAGCTTTTGATCGGCATTTCCAACTTGCGTTTGAGGTATGTCAATGCCTCCGCCGTGTAGAGCTGGAAGCAGACGGCCGCGTCGGCCGCGGTTTCCGCCATATAGCGGCAGAGGTTTTCGGCAAACAGGGCGTTGGCAAAGTACACGGGCGTCTTACGGCGCTCCGTGGCGGTAAAATCCTCCGTTTGATACAGGAAGCTGAACGCCCGCGGCGTTTTGAGGGCGATATTGAAGAACGCGTTGCGGATGGGTTCCGCCACGTTTTCGCCCAGCAGCGCGCCCGCATCGACCAGCTCGCAGGCAACGTTTCGCGTGCGCAGGGCCTGCTGCAGCGCCGGCGCCGCGCCGTTGCGTCCGAGCTCGTTTGGGCATGTCAACAGGATGATGTTCATTGCTTCGCTCCGTATCGGTCGTTCCTTGGCATTTGGGGGGGGCATGGCCCCAGTATACAAAATGCCCGTTGGGCAAACAAGTCCATTTGGGCGCAAACGCCCATTATTAACAGATTTGTTACGGATGCGCCTGTAAGCAAAAATGCTTGCGCAGGGCTTGTACCCACGCAAAAAAGGCGGTATGCTGTATGATATGATCGTCATCAACCAAGGAGGAACCGCCCCGTGTTCAAGCTTTTTTCGGATATTCCTTACCAACGCCCCGACTTTGCCGATATCAGGCGGCAGATCAAGCGCTGCAACCGCACGCTGCGGCACGCAGGCGACTATGCTTCGGCCAGGCGCGCGCTTATGGATTATGAGACGCTGTTAAAGAGCCTCGAAACCGCCACGATGGTTGCGCACATCCGCAACACCATCGATACCGCCGACAAATTCTATGAAGCCGAGTATCAGGCCATCGTCAGCGGAAGCGCCAAGCTCATGCCGCTGATGAAGCAAAACAGCCGCCTGCTGGCAGGCTCACCCTTCCGAAAGGACTTTGAGCAGGAATTCGGGCAGCAGCTCTTCCGTGTGGCCGACGCCAACATCCGCGTCAACCATTGGCGCAATATCCGCATCGGAATCCGGGAGAGCAACCTTGGCACCGCCTACTCCAAGCTCACCGCGGGCAGCACCTGTCTGTTTCACGGCGAACGGTGCAATTTCTACGGGCTGCTCAAGCACATGGAATCCACCGACCGCGCCGAGCGCAGGGAGGCGTTTGAAGCCTGGGCAACGATGTATGCGGCCATTTCCGATCAACTGGATGCATTGTACGACAAGCTGGTGAAGCTGCGCGTCAAAAAGGCCGGGCGCGCGGGCTTTGCTTCCTACATCGATATGGCATACCTTTCCCGCCTGCGCTTTGATTACACGCCCGCCGACGCCGCGGCCTTCCGCGAGCAGGTGCGCACCGTCATCACCCCCATCGTGGACAGGATGTGCCGCCAGCAGGCCAAGCGGCTTGGCGTGGACAAGCTGCATTTTTACGATGAAAACCTGACCGACCCGAACGGCAACGCGGTGCCCACGGGCGATCGGGACGCGCTGGTGGCGGCGGCGCTTACCATGTATCGGGAGCTGTCGCCCGAGACGGGAGCCTTCTTTTCGTTCATGACCGAGCATCAACTGTTCGATTTGCAGACGCGCCCCGGCAAGCGCATGGGCGGCTACTGCACGTCGCTGCCCGATTATCAGGCGCCGTTCATCTTTTCCAACTTCAACGGCACCAGCGCCGATGTGGACGTGCTCACCCACGAGGCGGGGCACGCCTTCCAGGCGTACCTGTGCATGCGCAGCCAGCCGCTCAACGATTATGTCTGCTCCACCAGCGAAATCGACGAGATTCACTCCATGGCCATGGAGCACTTTGCATACCCGTGGATGGAGCTGCTCTTCGGCGACAAGGCCGATCAATACCGCGCCGCGCACCTGAGAAGCGCGCTTTCGGTCATCCCGTATCAGGTATCGGTGGACGAGTTTCAGCACCGCGTGTTTGAAAACCCGTCCATGTCCGCCCGCGAACGCCGTGCTATGTGGCGCGATATTGAGCGCGCGTACATGCCCTGGCGGGATTACGACGGCAACGCCTTCCTGGAGGAGGGCGGGTTTTGGATGCAAAAGCAGCACGTCTTTTTGTATCCGTTCTATTATATCGACTATGCGTTGGCGCAGATTTGCGCATTCCAATTGTTTGCGCGCATGCGGACCGATCGGGACGCCGCATGGGCGGACTATCTGGCGCTGTGCCGCGCGGGCGGCAGCAAGGGCTATTTTGAGCTGTTGAAGCTGGCCAACCTGAAGGTTCCCATGGAGGCGGGCGTGGTGCAGGAAACGATCGACTGCATCACCGACCTGCTGGGGCTCGACGACTGAGCATCACGCACCTTATCGAATCCCTGCGCCTTAACCCCGCATGCCGACAAGGAGGCCGCCCGTGTACAAAACCGATTCCGCCCATGTGCAATCCGTCGATCGCGCTACCGAGATCCTGCGTATCCTCCAACACGAGGAAGCGCTTGGCCTTGCGGAGCTTGCGCGACGGATGGCGCTGCCCAAAACCACCGTCTACGGGCTGGCGCAGACGCTGCTAAAGGCGGGCCTTTTGGATAAAACGCCGCAGGGCGGGCGCTATCGGCTGGGCACGGAGCTGTTCAGCCTCGGCTATGCCGTGCAAAGCCGCCTGCGCCAAGCCGCCTTTCCGCGGTTGAGCGATCTGGCCAAACAGAGCGGGCACACCGTGGGGCTTGCCGTCCGCACAGGCGACTACGCCATGTATCTGGAGCGGCACGGCCGAGGCGGGCCAATGGACGCCTTCGCCCCGCTCGGCACACGGCTGCCGCTGTACTGCACGGCCGTCGGCAGGGCTTTTTTATCCTGCGACGCCCCGTCGGTGCAGCGCGACTACTTTGCACGCACGGCGCTGACGCGGCATACGCCCCAAACCATCACAAGCCTCGGCGCGCTGTACGATCTGCTCGGCACCGCGCGCGACGTGGGCATCGCCGTGGATGCAAGAGGGTTTGCGCCCAATCTTTCGTGCATCGCCGCGCCCGTAAAGGATGCCGGCGGCATGCCCGTTGCCGCCATCAGCATATCCGAAACCAAGGAAGCGCTGCTTGGCAGCCGCATGGGCGCGCTCACCGAACTGCTGCTCAGCCACGCCGCGGCGCTTTCGGGCGAGCTGTAGCGTTTTTCGGGTCTCACCATAAGCAAGCTTCGTCAAATCCGCTATTTGGGCAGGCACACGCGGTACGCCGTGGGCAGCGCGTGGCTTTCATCCAATATGGTCATATCGTGCGGCAGCGTTTCCGCCGCCACCTCGGCCGCGCACACGCACATATGCCACTCGATATGGGTGAAAATATGCCTGCGCTCGTATACGATCAGCTCCCCGATCGGCCGCAGTGCGTGCGCATCCAAAAACGCCAGCATCTCGGCGTCGGACAGCGCGCCCTCGGCCTCGGGCAGCTGCCAAAGCCCCTTCAACAGCCCCTGATCGGGGCGCTTGCGTCCCAGGTATCCGCCGTTGCAGCGCAGCGCAAACACGGTTTTCCGCTCGATGCGACGCTGCTTTTTGGGCTTGCGTATCGGCAGTTCCGCCGCCGTGCCGCTGCGAAACGCCGCGCAAAAGCCGCAAACGGGGCATGCGCCGCACTGCGGCGGGCCGTTGGGCACGCACACCGTGGCGCCCAGCTCCATCATGGCGGAGTTGAACGCGCCCGCGCGCCCCTTGGGCAGCAGTTCCCTTAGCTGCGCCGTGGCGCGCTTTTTGGTGGCCGCGTCAAGAATATCGCCATGGTCGTCGTTGAGCCGCGCCCAGACGCGCAGCACGTTGCCGTCCACCGCGGGCACGTCGATATCAAACGCAATCGACGCCACCGCGCCCGCCGTATACGGGCCGATGCCTTGTAGCGACAGCAGCGCTTCGTAGGAAGCGGGGATTTGCCCGCCAAACGAACGCATGATCTCGCCCGCCGCGCGCTTGAGGTTGTCGGCGCGGGAATAGTACCCCAGCCCCTCCCATAGTTTGTGCAGCCGTTCGTCAGGCACGGCCGACAGCGCCGCCACATCGGGCAGCGCCCGCATAAACCGCTCGTAATAGGGAATGACGGCGGCAACGCGCGTCTGCTGCAGCATGATCTCGCTGACCCATATGGCGTATGCATCGCGCGTGCGCCGCCAGGGCAGATCGCGCGCGCAGGCCGCATACCAGTTTAAAAGCGTTTCGGCAAAATTCATGTTCACAGTATACCACATCGATGGTATAATAGGACCCGTTGAAAGGGGAACGGACATGCAGTATTCGGATATCACCGCCGCGGCGGAACGCGCGGCAAGGATTGTCATAACGTCAAGGCAGCCCAAACAGGGAGAGATCTTTGTGGTCGGGTGCTCCACAAGCGAGATTCTGGGCGAGCGCATCGGCTCCCACAGCAGCGAAGATGTGGCCAAGGCCGTCATGGCGGGCATCTGCCCCGTGGTTGCCGAAGCGGGGCTCATGCTTGCAGTGCAAGGGTGCGAGCATATCAATCGCGCGCTCTGTGTTTCCAGAGCATGCATGGAGCGCTACGAATTGCAGGAGGTCTGGGTGCGGCCGTGGCTGCACGCGGGCGGCGCCATATCGGCGCTGGCGGCGGAAACCATACCCGATCATGTGATGGTGGAAAACCTCAACGCAAAAGCGACGCTTGGCATGGATATCGGCGGCACGCTCATCGGCATGCATCTCAAGCCCGTGGTGGTGCCCGTGCATACGGATTTGCGTCGAATCGGCGAGGCAACGCTCGTTCTGGCACGCTCCAGACCCAAATATGTAGGGGGTCCCAGAGCGCAATATGACGCAATGATTGACGCACATGCGTGAAAAGTCCCTAATCCTTGACAATTAAAAAAAGAAAAGGTTGCATTATTCCATAGAATTGTTCTATAATATCTAAGGTATCCGTGTTTCGGGTCTGTGGTTGAAAGTCGATGCCAGTCGCAGGCGAAACGATCCACATAAGCG
>CAZRIT010000021.1:0-26442 GCA_964600225.1 uncultured Oscillospiraceae bacterium
ACATCCAGCCCCGCGCGGACAAGGCACTGCGCCAGGTCCTTGGCGTTATGCACGACGGCGCTCTGGTACGCATCCTTGAACGCGTTCATCTCGTATGCGGCCATCAGCAGACCAAGCTGCGTGCCGAGGTGGTGGTTGGAGACGCTGCCGGGGAAGGCGCGCGCCTCGATGGCCTCCCACAGGCCGTACTTGAGATCCTCTTTTTGGTAGTTGACGCCGATGACGCCGCGCTGCGGGCCAAAGAACGTTTTGTGCGTGGAGCCCGTTACAATCTCCGCGCCCTCTTGGAACGGGTTTTGGAAATGATCGCCCACCAGCCCCAGCATATGCGCCATATCGTACATGATGGTGGTCTGTACGCCCAGCTCGTCCACAATTTTGCGGATTTCCGCCACGGGCTCCCTGTGCAGCACCATGGACTTGCCGAAGATAATCAGCTCGGGCCGATAGCGCTCGATGAGCTTGGCCGTTTCGGCCACGTCGATTTTGTAGGGGTTATCGGGCAAAACGGGAAAGTTGACCACCGCGGCGCGTTCCGTTACGGGGTCGATGGCGATGTAATCGTGCAGCGCGCCCATGGGCTGCGCGCTCAGGTGCCCGCCGCGGATGATGTGGTTGTTGAGCACATAGCCAAGGCGCTTGGGGTCGCGCTTGCGGTCGACGCGGTTTTTGAAGTCCATGATGGCCGAAAACACGGCCGTGTTGGACATCTGCCCGCTGACGATGCGCGTTTCCACCTCGGCGCAGCCAAGATAGCGCCGCATCTCGTCCACCAAAAGCTGCTCCACCCGATCGATGAACTTGGTGCCCTGATAGTAGAACACGTCCGCATCGTAGAAGGATTTGGCCTTCTTGTGCTCGGCGTAGCGGAAGGACGGGTCGGATGCGCTCAGCAGCCGCACCGCGCGCGACGCCGTCTGCTCGGAGGGGATGAGGTTGATGCAGGCGCTCTGCCGCCAGATGTGGTTATCCAGCGCCTTGTGCAGGAGCTTTTCCGCGCGGTCGGCGTATGCGCCGTCGGCGGCCGTGTCCTGCTCTTCGGGTTGGCCGAATACGATCGGGCGGGCGTACGGCGGCGCATCGGCGCGCAGGTGATACGGCACGATGGCCGCGTCCGTCAGGCCGCCGCGAATCTCCACCTGCACCGCGTCGTAGTCGGTCACGGTGCTGTCTGCATAGCACAGCCCGATCGAGCGGAGCGCCTTGTCGGCGGTGATGACGCTCATCAAGCCCTTGCCGTCGGTTTTGTAGTAGGGCACCATGGTGCCGCTGGTGACATAGCCGATTTTCCTGCCATTTTGGAATACGGGAAAGCCCGCGCGCATGACGCCGCGCCCCGTCAGCACGATGGGGCGGATGCGCCTGGGCAGCGCGGCAATATCCGAAAAATCGCGGTTGAGGATGCGCTTATGCGCCGCAAACTGCGCTTCCAGCGCCCTGCGGCCGATGTAATCGCCCTTGCCCTCGGCAAAGCTGACGGCAAACCGCGCAAGCGGCACGGCAAAGATCGGGAACGGCTTGCCGTTTGCATCCTCGCCCATCTCGTGCCCGTACAGCGGCAGCCCCGCCTCGATGCGCAGCGTATCGCGCGCGCCAAGCCCCGCGGGCCGCGCGCCGCACTCGATCAGACGATCCCAGATATGCTTGGCGTCCTTGGCGTCCATAAACAGCTCGTAGCCGATCGGTTCGCCCGTGTAGCCCGTTTTGGCTACGCGCACGGGGACGCCGTCGATGGCGATCTCGCCCAGCGCGTTCTTGACGGGCTCGGTGGCGGGCTTGCCGCCCGAAAGCCGCATGAGCATGGCCTTGGCCTCGGGCCCCTGCACGGCAATGAGCGCGACGGCGGCGGTCAGATCGGTCATGGCTGCGTCAAACGCGGCGATTTCCTTTGTCAGGTGCGCCCAATCCTTTTCGGTATTGGAGGCGTTGACCACCAAAATGAAGTTCTCGGCCTCAAAGCGATACAGGTACGCGTCGTCGATGGCGTTGCCGTCGGCATCGGGGATGATGCAGTACTGCGCCTGCCCCACCTCCAAAGCGTCGACGTTGCTTGTCAGCACATGCTGCAAAAACGCTTTGCGGCCCGCGCCCTCGATGAGGAAGCGGCCCATGTGCGATACGTCGAACAGGCTGCAGCAGCGGCGGGTGTACAGGTGCTCCTCCACAATGCCCGTGGGGTATTGGATGGGCATCTCCCAGCCGCCGAAATCCACCATGGTTGCGTTGGCGGCAACGTGCGTGTCAAACAGGATCGTTCGTTTCAATGTACTCATCCATACCTCCTAAAATATGTGGCGCAGCACGGGGTTTCTGGCTGCGTTGACCTCGTCAGGCCGACGGATGGGCGCGCTGTGCGGCGCGCCGTGCAGCCGTTCGGGATCGGCTTTGGCCAATGCCAGCAGGCTTGCAACGGCCGCCGCGGCCTCGTCGAGCGTCGCCTGTTCCTCCGTTTCGGTCGGCTCGAACATGAGCGCTTCGTGCACGATCAGCGGGAAATACATCGTCGGCGGGTGCATGCCGCAGTCGATCAGGCCCTTGGCAATATCCATGGCGCTGACGCCCGTTTCCTTTTTGAATTCCTCAAGCGCGACCACGAATTCGTGCATGCAGTAGCCCTCGGTCGCGATGGGCAAAAGCGCGGAAAGCTTTGCGCGCAGATAGTTGGCGTTGAGCACGGCCACCTGCGAGGCTTCGCGCAGGCCCTCGCCGCCAAGCATGGTGACATACGCAAGCGCGCGCGCCATGACAAGGAAGTTGCCGTAGAACGCCTTGACGCTGCCGACCGTCTGCGCGGGATCGTACAGGCGGTATGCGTCGTCGTCCTTTTGCACCGCGTTTACGGGCAGGAAGGCGGAAAGCGCCTGTTTCACGCCCACAGCGCCCGCGCCCGGGCCGCCGCCGCCGTGCGGGGTGGCAAAGGTTTTGTGGAGGTTTAAGTGCACCACGTCAAAGCCCATGTCGCCGGGGCGCGATACGCCCATGACGGCGTTGAGGTTGGCCCCGTCGTAGTAGCACAGCCCGCCCGCATGATGCACCATGGCGGTGATTTGCAGGATGTTGCGGTCGAACACGCCCAGCGTATTGGGGTTGGTGAGCATCAGGCCCGCCGTATCGGGGCCGAGCGCGGCGGAAAGTGCGGAAAGATCCACTGTGCCGTCGGCGGCGGAGGGGATGTTGACCACCGTAAAGCCCGCCATGACCGCGGATGCGGGGTTGGTGCCGTGCGCGGAATCGGGCACGATGATCTTGGTGCGGGCGGCATCGCCGCGCGCCTGGTGATACGCCTTGATCAGCAGCAGCCCCAGGAATTCGCCGTGCGCGCCCGCGGCGGGCTGGAAGGTCATATCGTCCATGCCCGTCACTTCACAGAGGCGTTCGGCAAGCGTGTGCAGCAGTTCCAGCGCGCCCTGCACGGTGTGCGCGGGCTGCAGCGGATGGATCTCCGTAAAGCCCTTCAGGCTTGCCACGGCCTCGTTGACGGCGGGGTTGTACTTCATGGTGCAGGAGCCCAGCGGGTAGAACCCGTCGTTGACGCCGAACGCCTGCTTGGAAAGCGCCTGATAGTGGCGGCTCACATCCACCTCGGCCACCTCGGGCAGCCGCGCGCGGTCGGTGCGGGCCAACGCCGCGGGGATGGCGTATGGATACGGGTTTTCGGGCAAAATCGCGGCGCGCTTACCGCTTTGGCTGCGTTCGAATATCAGCTTCATTTGCCCACCGCCTTTCGCACCGCATCGGTCAGCTTGGCCAAATCTTCGGGCGCGTTCATTTCCGTAACGCACCACAGGATATCGCCGTTATTCAGCGGCAGCCCGCCGAGGATATCGCTCTGTTCCAGCGCGGCCATAAGTTGGTCGGCAGGGACGGGGCAGGTTGTGACAAACTCGTGGAAGAACGGCGCATCGGGATAGCGCAGTGCAAAACCGGGGATTTTCGTCAGCTTGTCGGCCAGCGCATGCGCGCCGCCGTAGCAAAGATTTGCGGCCTGCCGCATGCCGTCGAACCCCATGGTCGCCATGTATGCCGCGGCCGTCAGGGCGCACAGCGCCTGATTGGAGCAGATGTTGGAGGAGGCCTTCTCGCGGCGGATGTGCTGCTCGCGCGCCTGCAATGTCAGCACAAAGCAGCGCTTGCCGTCGGCGTCCGTGGTCTGTCCCACGATGCGGCCGGGGAGCTTTCGCACCATGGCCTGCCTGCACGCCATGAACCCAAGGTACGGCCCGCCGAAGGAAAGCGGCATGCCCAGCGGCTGCCCGTCGCCCACGGCCACGTCCGCGCCGCAGTCGGCGGCGCTTTTGTACGCTGCCGCGGCGATGGGGTTACAGGAAAGCACCAGCTTGGCGTCGGCCGCGTGGGCCGCGTCGGCCAGGGCGGATACGTCCTCAACGATGCCAAAGTAGTTGGGCGACTGTACGATCACGCACGCCGCGTCGTCGCCAAGCAGGCGATTGAGCGCGGCCAAGTCCGTGCGGCCGTCCACGGCGGGCACCAGTGCCACCTCCGTGCCTGCGCCAAACGCATAGGTGCGGATGGTGCGCAGCGTTTCGGGGTGCACCGCAGCGGAAACAAGCGTTCGCTGACGCTTGCGGTCGCGGCACATGGCGGCAGCCTCCGCGGCGGCCACCGCGCCGTCATAGACGGAGGCGTTGGCGGCGTCCATACCCGTCAGCTCACAGATCATGGTTTGGTATTCGAATATCGATTGCAGCACGCCCTGGCTGATTTCGGGCTGATAGGGCGTGTAGGCGGTAACAAAGGCCTCCTTGGCGGCCATGCGCGTAACCACCGCGGGGATGTAGTGGCGGTAAGCGCCCGCGCCGCGGAATACCGAGGAGAACACGCGGTTGCTGCCCGCCATGCGTTCCATCGTGCGGCGCATCTCCATTTCTGACATGCCCTGCGGCATGGCAAGCGCGCCGTCGCCGAGGCGGATTTCGGCGGGGACGTCCCGATACAGCGCATCCAAAGACTCCGCGCCGACCGTATGCAGCATGTCCTGCCGCTCCCACGCGGGAGAGGGAATAAAGTTGCCCATCGTGCGCCTCACCCTTATCCTTTGCAGGCGGCTTCGTAGGCGTCGGCGTCCAGCAGCGGCTCCGTCCCCTCGATTTGGCCGATTTCCAATAGCCATGTGCCGTACGGATCGCTGTTGATCAGCTCCGGCGCGTCGGCCACGGCCTCGTTGATCGAAAGCACGGTGCCCGTCACGGGAGAGATCATTTCGGATACGGCCTTGACGCTTTCCACATCGCCAAAGCTGACGCCCGCGGTCACCCGATCGCCCTGTTGCGGCAGATCGACAAATACGATGTCGCCCAGCTCCGATTGGGCAAAGTCCGTCAGGCCGACGCGGCAAACGCCGTCGACAGGCGCGGTCATCCACTCGTGGGTCAGGGTGTAGGAAAGCGTTTTGGGATTTGACATAATTACCTCCGAAGCGTTTGAATTTTTTGCGCGGCTGCGTGCGGGCCATAGAAAGGAACGGTTGGCATATGCGCATAACGATAGTTTACTATGCCGACCTGCTTTCGTCAACGACCGTTCCGACGGACGTTTTTGGCGAAAACCGCCGACGACGCGGGCATATATGACACGTTTCCATTGCGTTTTCGGACAGATGTGTTACACTGTATGTAACAAAGCTGCGAGGGGGAACCAATATGTTCTGTTCAAAGTGTGGCAACGCCGTGCCCGACGGCGCAAAGTTCTGTACAAGCTGCGGCTCGCCCATGGCGGCAGGCGGCGGTCAGGCGCCGCGCGCGCCAAAGGAGAAGCAGGCGGGAAAGCCGCGCATCCGTCCCATCGTATGGATCATTGCCGCCGCGGTGCTTATCGTTGCGGCAGCCTGCGCATTTGCCCTGCCAAAGCTTGGGAGCATGGCGGCCGGGAACGCGTATATGTTTATTGAGCGGGAGGACGGTTACTTCCTGACGGATACCAACGGGAGCCTGTTTGAAATTGATGAGAACGCCGAATACAACGCAAACTATACCGAAAGCAGCGGCAATACGGTGATGGTCGAGCTGCTGCCCGACGGCGCGGACGAGCGCACGGAGGGTGAAATCTACCTGCTCAGCGGCGGGCAGCAGACCAAGGTGGCCGACGATGCGCTGCATCTGTACGCCGTTGCAGTGGAAAAGACGGTGTGGTATCTGTCGGACTATGACGAGGACGCAGACACCGCCACGCTCTACCGCTGGCAAAACGGGAACAGGGAACGGATCGAAACGGGTGTGCTTACCGAAGGCATTGCGGTATCGCCCGATGGCAAAACGGTCGCCTACACGCACGCTGTAAGAGGGGATACGTTCGCAGGCTGCGTGCGCACGGGCGACAAGGTGATGCTGCTTGATGAAGAGGATATTCCGATTGCCGTCGGCAATGGCGGCAAAATACTGTACTATTCGGGCGCGGAGAATAAAGGCGAGCGCACCGTATACGTCCGAAAGGGCGACGATACGCAGACGCTGTTTACCTATGATACGGGCGCGCTTGGGATCTTTATGACGTTCAATCGCGATATGACGCAGGCGCTGTACGATAACGACGGCAAAACGTACCTTTCCGTCAACGGGGAGAAAGGGCAAAAGCTGGCCAACGATGAGCTGTCGCTGATACTGCGGCCCGATGACAGAACGCATGTCTATGGCCTGTATTCCCTGTTTGCGGGCGATATCGGGTGGTTTAGCTGCGCGCCCGTGCGCACGTTTGCGGGTCAGGTGCTGCGCGTCTACGAGGACAGGAGCTATACGCTTTACCAAATCGAAAAGGACGACAGATCGTACGAGGCGGAGAGGCTGGTATCGGGCGCGGATGATTATGACATCGCCGTCGACAACGACACCCTGGTGTATGTCAAAAAGGACAGGATTTACCGCATGCGGGGCTTTGACGACGCCGAGGAGATCGGCGACGCAGAGAACGTGCAGCACATCTGGACGACCGACGACGGAAAGATCACCTATTATATGGATGCCGACGACACGCTGTACAGCGTGCGGGGAAACGCCGGGGAAAGCACCAAGGTGGCCGATGACGCCGCTATAATGGGCACCATGCCCAATACGGGGGACTGTTTGATTGTGGCCGAGGAGGATGAAACAGAGGGCGGCAAGCTATTCGTCAGCAGGGGCGGCAAGCGTGCCACGCAAATCGAAGGTGCCGACGGGGTCAAGCTCATCGACGACAATCATGTGTGCATGTATGTATATATGGATTACGATGAGGATACAAGTTTGCTGAATCTGTATTCGTTTGACGGCAAAAAGCTGAAAAAGATCGTTACGGATCTCGTCTGGTGACGGGCGGCCGCATTGCGCGGGAAATACTTGGGGACGATGGAAAGATCGGGCGCGCCTAACGGCGACGCCCGATTCCTTTTTCTTGAGCAAACATCACAGCCGCCGCTGCCAAGGCAAGCATCATGGCGGCGGCGAGCATAACGGCCATGCCTGCGGGGGTTTGGATGGCGCTGAGGTACCAATAGGTCGGCAGCAGCCTTGCAACGGGGCGCAATGCGGGGTAGTAGGTTGTGACGTCCACAAAGATCGGGCACAGCGCAAATGCCGACAGCACCGTCACGGGCATGGCGGCGGTTGGCGCGCCGCGATGGGGAAACACCGCGCTTAGCAGCAGCGCAGCGCCCGCGCACAGCAGGGCGTAGGCCGCTGCCGCGCCAAGCTCCGTCAAAAACGCCGTCCATGCGCCGCCCGCCCAAACCGATAACAGCAGCATGGGAACAAGGCAGAGCGGCGGCAGCGCGCAGCAGACGGTGCGCGTAAAATAGCGCATGCGCGGCGACAGCCGCAGGTGCAGGCCGCGTTTAGCGTCGGCATTGGCCGTGTATGCGCCAAGCAGCGCGGAAAGCAGCAGCAGCACGGCCGCAAACCCGCGCACGGGGAACGTGACGGACGTATGCGTGGCTACGCTTTCGCCATCCACCGTTTCCATGATAAACACCCTTGGAACCGTGCGGATATAGTCGGCATAGCTTTGCGCTACGGCCCGCTTGGCGCCTTCGACGTCCGCGATACTCGGCACGGAAGCGATATAGTCGGCGGCAATCCGCCCGCCCACGGCGGCGTAGAGCTTGGCAAAAACCGCCTCGTCCACCAGCGCCGACAGCAGGTCACCGCTGCCGCTGATGCGCGTAACGACGCTCTTTGACGGCACAGACGTCATGGCGGCGGCCACGTCGTCGGCAAAGACATACCCTGCCTTGAGCGTGCCGACCGTCACATCGCGGCGGAGCGTTTCGGCATCGGTATAGACAATAAAGCGCAGCGTTTGCGCCGATGTGGTTAACGATGCGACGGCGGCGTGTGCCGTCGGGTCGGCGGAGTCCAACAGCCCGATGGAAACGCCGCCCGCGCGCTCGGTGGCGGCGCGGGAGAGCGCAAACGCAAGCAGCGGCGTCAGCAGCATGGCCGCCCAAAATGCGCGCTGCCGAACGAGGCGCTTTAGCAATACCTTAAGCCAGGTTTTCATCGTCAGCGCCCCCTTTCCCGCCGCCAAAGCAGGATGCTGCAACCGAGCATGATAACGCCCCAAATAAGGCACGACAGCGTGCCGCCCGCTTGGCCGATGGCGGCGTTTCGGATGCCGTCAATCATGCCCGCCGTCGGCAGATACGGCGCGATACGGCCAAAAGCGTTGGGCAGCAGCGCAAGCGGGATCAGCCCGCCGCCGACGAACGCCGAAACGACGGAAACGGTCAGCAGCAGCATGGCGCCCGCAAGCGGCGTGCGCCCAATAAGATAGCACAGCATCGTGAGGCTGGCGGATACAAATATGGCGGGCAGCAAGGAGGCAATCAGACGCAGGGAGACAGAAAAGCCGATCAGCCGCAGCAAAACGACGGCGGGCGCGCACAGGATGGCCATCATGAGCATCAGCCCGATGAGCCTTGCCGCGGGCGCGGCGACGCCATGCGGAAAGCATGCGTTGAGCCGCCGCCGAAAGCCTTCGCTCTCCTGCGTGCAGTAGCCCGACATGGCAAGGCCGAGCAGCAGCAGGTACAGCGTCAGCGCCGCGCAGCACAGGTAATCAAATGTGGACAGTACGCCCGTTTGGGAAACGGTATCGACGTCGATCATGCCGCCGCGCGCCATGGCAAGGCGGATGTAGCGCAGGTTGATCTCCGTCATGGCGGCGTTTTGATCGTGCGGGTCGGCCGCGTAGCGGTCAATCTGGCCCAGCACGGCGTAGATGCCGCATTGCGAGGTTTGGAGCATGTCCGCCGCGGCGCTGCCTGCCTCGGCCAGCAGGATGGCCTCCGCGCTGCCCGCATCTTTGAGCACCAGCACGGCGGGCGTGTTTTGACCGATCATGATGTGCTCCACAAACTGCTCGGGCAGCAGGATGGCCGCCGCAGCCTCGCCGCGTTCCACCATGCGGCGGGCCGTGGCCTCGTCCGTTTCGGTCAAAGACAGGGTGGAGCGCACGCTTTGCATGGCGGCAAAGGTGTTTTCCACAAGTCTTGCCGCCATGGTATCCTCGGGCGCGGAGAAGGCGACGGTGATCTTTCGGTCGGCGTTTGCATCCGAATTGGCCGAAACGCCCAAAAGCAGCGCGCCCAGCAGCGCAAGAAACAAGACGGCCATCCCCGCGATGGCGGGGATGGCGCGTAAGGCGCGTTTACATTCCGTTCGGATGAGCGCGGGCAAGGCGGGTACCCCGTCAGCCCATCAGTTGTTCGTAGTTATCGTAGAATTTGATGATCAAATCCATGCTGTCGTTCTGATTGAGCTCAAACACATCCAGCACCTTGCCGTCAGGCGCCTTGGCGGGCACATACGGAAGCACCGACATGCTGCCGCCGAAGCTGAGCGTTTCGTTGTCGACGACCAGCTTCAGCTCCAGATCGTTGAAATCAACCCGCGCGGCACTGCCTGCCACATCCGTGGCAACGGTGAACTTGGCCTCGCTGCCGTAGCTGGTGAAGGTGGCGGTGCTGTCGAGGTGCTTGCTTGCGCCGTCAAAGGTGACGTTCAGGCGGATGAGCTCCTCCTTGTCGAGCGACAGGGTCAGGACGCGTTCAAAGTCCTTTCCGTCAAACTCGACCGTGTTGCCCACAGTCATATCGGAGTCATTCTGGCTGAGGGTGAGGGTCATGTCGCTGTACGGGTTCTTTTCGCCCTCGAATACGCCGCTGATGAGCATGGTGTCGCCATTGATGGTCGGCTCGGTTTCAAACATGACGATCTGGCCGCGCGCAATGAACAGGTCGATGAGGATATCCTCCTCGAGCGCCTGCTTGAAGGCATCGACGAGCTGATCGAGCATGTCGTCCAACGTCGTGTAGGAGGCTGAGGCGGACAGGGGAGCTTCCAGGGTTTGGCGCATCGTTTCGTCAGAGCCTATGAACTCAATCGCAGCTTCCCAAACGTCCTCCAATTCCTCCTCGGGGATGGTGACGGCGTACTTCTTGGCCTTGGTGCTGCCGCCAAAGGCGTCCACGGTCGCCTTGTCGCCCTTTTCGATTTCGATTTTCTCGATCAATCGGGCGATGGGCGCGCCCATGTGCTCGCCAAACCGCTCGGCAAGGTCGTTATCGACCTCCTCAGCAGGGAAAAATTCAAGGTTCAGCTCCGTATCGGGATACTGCGAGCTGCCAAACAGCACGGAATCCTGCAACTGGCCGTAGACATCCTTGGTCTTCATGCGCAGCGCCTCGTCCAACAGACCCTGAACCTTGACATAGAGGTACACATCGTCCGTATAGAAGCTCGGCGAAAGGGTGGCCATGCCGCCGATGGTGACGTCGGCGTCCAGCGAGGCCATGCGCGCGTCGGGATCGTACGACAGGTCGAATGCCAGCGCAGCGCCGTTCAGTTCGGGAACCGCCATTGAGCTGTCGCCCGCCACGGCCGGGCCATAGCTCCGGTACTCTTTCACCTTCAGGTCGGCCGACATGGAGAAGTTATCCTCCGTCAGGTCGTCCAGGTATTCGCTGACGCCCACCAGCTTGGACATCCGGTCATTGAGCGAATCGAGGGTGGAAACGGATTTGGCCAGCGCGCGGCCCACGACAACCTTGGGCTGCGAAAGCACAATGCCCAGCACCACGCCCGCAATGACCAGCACCGCCAGCACAATGCCAAGGATGATCCACAGCGTCTTTTTGCCCTTCTTGCCGCCGCCTTTGGGGGCCTTTGCCTGCTTGGCGGCTTTGTCCGCGGGCGCGGCGCTGCCGTAGATGGGCTTGCCCGTCATGGGGTCGTAGCCCGTGATAACGGGTTCCGCCTTGGGCGCTGCATTGCCATAGACGGGCTTGCCCGTCATGGGGTCGTAGCCTGTGATAACGGGCTCCGCCTTGGGCGCTGCGTCGGCAGCCTTTGCAGGCTCCGCCTCAGCTTGCTCATAGATGGGGTTGCCCGTATCGGGATCGAAGCCGATCACCTTGCGCGGCGCTTCCGCATTGGGTTCGGCGCTCTCCCAGATGGGCGCGCCCGTATTGGGATCATAGCCCTTGAGCCGCATGCCGTTGTTTTCTTTTTCAGACATTGGATTGCCCCCCTTATTGATGATGGATATGATTCAACGGCCGTTGGGCCGCAGATTCCGTTTGCAGCATCCGCCATGCAAGCTGATCGGCGGAGAGCGAGGCGTCCGCCTCGGTCAGCGCACCGTTGGCGAGGAGGTACACGCGGTTGCAAAGCTGCATTTCATCCCGATCGTGCGTGGCGATGACGATGGCGCCGCCGCGCATGCGATACTGCCGCAGGTGATGGAGGATCTCGCGGCTGCACGGCAGGTCCAGCCCGCCCGAGGGCTCGTCCAGCACCAGCACGCGTTCGCCCGCAGCCAGTGCGCCAACCAAATTGACGCGCCGCTTCATCCCGCCCGATAAAGTGCCCGCGCGCTGATGCAGCACGGGCAGCAGCCCGAATTGGGCCACGGTGCCGTCGGCGCCCAAATCGTCCGAGAGACGCTTGCCGCTGAGCGCATACCAGAGGGAAAGGTTATCTTTGACCGACAGGGTATCCAGCAGCGGGTCGGTCTGCGGCACATAGCCCACCAGACGGTTGAGCGCGCGGCGGTTACGGAATGCGTCCACGCCCAGTATGGCTAACGTGCCCGCATCGGCCCTGACGCCGCCCGCCAGAATGGATAGAAGCGTCGTCTTGCCGCAGCCGTTTCGGCCCACAATGCCGATGCAATCGCCCGCGTTTAGCGCAAGCGATACGCCGTTGAGCACGGGGACGGCATAGGATTTACGGATATTGTCGGCACTTAATACAAGCATGTCACATCCATGGCCCGTCCAACGGGATTCTGATGTTATCAGTATAGCGGAAACCGTGACGAAATACAATAGAAACCGTCGCGGCGGCGCGGTTTCCGTTGTTGCGCACAAAAGAGTAGGGATTCATCCGTGTCATTCTGAGGCGAAGCCGAAGAATCCTGCCCGCCGCAGCGGACATGCCGCGAGAAACGGTTGTTCCCTGCGGGAACAAAGATTCCTCGTCGCCAAGGCTCCTCGGAATGACAGAAAAGTGCGGCTCCTCGGAATGACAGAAAAGTGCGGCTCCTCGTAACAACAAAATGAACTTAGGAAATTTTAATATGTATATGTCGGTTTTTTCTGCTTCTCTTTTTTGCAACAAAGAGAAGACATATTCCCAAAAGAGAAGCCGTACCCTCGTACCCTACAGCCAGCTGCGTCTGGGCACGAAGGCGGAATCGAAATGCTCCAGCACGCCGCCGTACGGCTGCGCGGCGCGGATGGCCTTGGTGGTCAGCTCCGTCACAGCTTCCACGGTCAGCGGGGCGACGGCGTGGATGACGATGTAATAAGGAAGCTCGCGCTCGGGCACATAATCGCCGTTGCCGATGGCAAAGCCAAGGGATTTGGCGTCGCGCACGAAGCGCTCGCGGCTTAGCGCGGTGGGCAGGTAGAGATGCAAATTGACGCGGCGCACGGCGGCGCTGTCGTCGCCGCGGCCGACGAGGGTTTGGATATAGCGGGCGTTATCGGCGGACTGGCGCTTCTCGGCGTCGGGCAGCAGCAGGCGGTAGTAGGTTTGGCGGTTGGGCTCGGCGGACTTGCCGCATTCGATGCGGATGGCCAAAAAGCCGCTGCACGCGGCCATCAGCGGCACGATCAGCCGTGCGTCGGCGGTGTAAAAATAGTAGCGGCGCTGCGCGTGCACATCGATGCTGCCCACATACACGGCCTTGTCGCCGAGGGTTTCGCGGCAGCGCGCCAGGATGCGGTCAAGCTGCCGAAGCTCCCGCTTGGTAAAGGTTTGGGCATCCTCGGCCATGGAAAAGCAGGAAACGTGCAGCAGCGTGGTGAAATCCCCCAGCGCGTCGAATGCCTCGGCGTAGCTCAGGTCCACCAGAAACTGCGCATTTTCCCCCTGCAATTGCCATGCGTAGCGATACCAATCACTCATGAATCAATACGGCCTTGATGCGGCGTACGCCTGCGCTGGACGCCTCCTCCTTTTTGATTTGGAAGCGGCCGAGCTCGCCCGTATGCGTGGCGTGCGGCCCGCCGCAAATCTCCTTGCTGACGTCGCCCACGGTGTACACCTTGACCTTGGCGCCGTACTT
Source organism: uncultured Oscillospiraceae bacterium (assembly GCA_964600225.1). Classification (GTDB taxonomy): domain Bacteria; phylum Bacillota; class Clostridia; order Christensenellales; family CAG-138; genus CAZRIT01. Next base: position 13,561 of record CAZRIT010000021.1, read on the forward strand.
GCTTTCAAACAGGCCGATGGCGCCCGCGTCGCGGGCCTCCTCCACGGTCATCTCCTCGCAGCAAACGGGGATATCGGCGGCGATGGCCTCGTTGACCAGCGCTTCCACCTGCTTCAATTCCTCGGGCGTCACCTTGCGCGGGAAGCTGAAATCGAACCGCAGCCGCTCGGCGGTGATGTTGGAACCCTTCTGCGAAACGCTTTCGTCGTTGAGCACCTTGCGAAGCGCCGCCTGCAACAGGTGCGTGGCGGTGTGCAGGGCGGCCGTTTCCTCGGTGGTATCGGCCAACCCGCCCTTAAAGCGCTGCTCCGCGCCCGCGTGGGAAAGCTGCTGGTGCGCCTTGAACGCCTCGGCAAACCCGTCCAGATCCACCGTGCAGCCGTTTTCCGCGGCCAGCTCCTCGGTAAACTCAATCGGGAAGCCGTAGGTATCGTACAGGCGGAAGGCGTTGGCCCCGTCGATGTGTTTATTGGCCAGCGTGGGCAGCAGACGCTCGAATTCTCGGATGCCGCGCTTGAGCGCGCCCGCAAAGCGCTGCTCCTCCTTTTCCAGCTCGGAAAGGATCTTGTCGCGGTTGTCGTTCAATTCATGGTAGAACCCGCCGTACTGATCGATCACGGCCTGCGCAATTTGGGGCAGGCTGCCGTCGGGAATGCCCAAACGCATGGCGTAGCGGATGGAACGGCGGATCAGGCGGCGCAGGATGTAGCCCTGATCGACGTTGGAGGGGGTCACGCCGCGCGGGTCGCCAAGCATGAAGGTGGCGCAGCGGATATGGTCGGCCACGATGCGAAACATCCTGGTCGTCTCCGCATCGTCGCGGTAGCCCTTGCCCGACAGCCGCGCAATGCACGCGATGATGCCTTGGAACGCATCCGTATCGTATACGCTCTCCACGCCCTGCAGCGTGGCCACCGTGCGGTCGAGGCCCATGCCCGTATCGACGTTTTTCTGCTTGAGTGGTTCAAACCTGCCCTCGCCCAGCTTGTTGTATTCCATAAAGACGTTGTTCCAGATTTCCAGATACTTGCCGCAGTCGCACCCGGCCTTGCAATCGGGCCCGCAGGGAGCTTTGCCCGTATCGTAGAAGATCTCCGTATCGGGGCCGCAGGGGCCCGTCAGGCCCGCGGGGCCCCACCAGTTGTGCTTTTTGGGCAGGTATACGATGTGCGAGGGGTCCACGCCCATCTCCACCCAGCGATCAAACGCCACGGTGTCGCGCGGTGCGTCATGGTCGCCCTCAAAGCAGGTGAAGTGCAGCCTGTCGGGGTCGATGCCAAGCCACTGCTCATCGGTCAAGAACTCCCATGAATACGCAATGGATTCCTTTTTGAAATAGTCGCCGAGCGACCAGTTGCCGAGCATTTCAAAGAAGGTGCAGTGCGAGGCGTCGCCGACCTCGTCGATATCGCCCGTGCGCACGCACTTTTGCACATCGACCAGGCGGTTGCCCGCGGGGTGCTTTTCGCCCATCAGATACGGCACCAGCGGGTGCATGCCCGCGGTGGTAAACAGTACCGTGGGGTCGTTTTCGGGGATCAGCGATGCGCTTTCGATCACCGCATGGCCCTTGGAACGGAAGAAGTCGAGGTAGAGCTGGCGCAGCTCGGTACCCGTGAGGTTACGCATAAGAAACGATCTCCTTTAATTTACGATCAGGCCGTACCGCTTTTTGGTGTGCCGAGACGGCGCGGCCACAGGCTCCGCTTGGGTTCGGGGGCGCACAATCCCATACGCCCGCGTACCGTGCATATAGGATACTGCAACGCGGAAACGTTTGTCAACGCAAAAGCGGCCGATGATCAGCGAATCGACGGGTTTATTCGGCCTCCTCGGGCACGGCAAAGCGGATGGCGCCCGGCAGGTTTTCGATATCAAAGCGCGTGGCGTGGATGATCTCGCCGTCGTTGGATACGGCAAAGCCCTCGTCGGCCTCGATGGTGACGCTTTTTCCCCGCCAGTAGTTGACGCAATCGGCAAAATTCGGGTCCTCCAGGTGCTTGCCCGCCGTGTACGGGCCCAACAGCTTCGGGAAGCGCAGGCGCTTGATGGGGGTGACCATGCAGATTTCGAGCAGGCCGTCCTCGTTATCGGAGCGCGGCGCGCAGCGGAAGGCTCCGCCGACATACTGGCCGTTGGCGATGGTGCACAGCAGCATGTCGCCGTCGTTGACGACCTCGCCGTCCACGGTAATCTTGCAGCGGGTGCGCATAGCCTTGATCAACGCCGTCACAATGCCCGTGGTGTAGGCGTTCTTGCCGCCGATGAGGGGTTTTCTGCGCACGTTGATCATCGTTTGGCAAACGCAGGTGTCGAAGCCGAAGTTGACGACGTTGATGGAGTAGGTATCGTTGACGCGCATGACGTCCACGTTGTGCTCCACGCCGTTGACCAGCTTTTCCACGTTCAAAAACCGTTCCTTGCCGTAAACCTTGACAAAGTCGTTTCCGCTGCCGCAGGGATAGCAGCTCATGCTCGCGTTGGCAAAGCCCATCACGCCGCAGGCCACCTCGTTGAGCGTGCCGTCGCCGCCGCAGGCGTAGAAGCGCACGGCCTCGTCGGGATGATTTTGGCAATAGGCGCGGATGTAGGCGGTGGCGTCACGCGGCGCCTTGGTCTCGTAGATTTCGTAGTCAACCTTGCCGCTGAGCTTGCTCAGCGCCGCCTCGGCCTCCTTCCAGGCCCCTTCCTTGCCTGCTGCGGGGTTGACGATGAAGATGTGTTTCATAAAGAATACTCCTCCCTCATTTATACAATGGCAGATAGGCTCAGTACAACCAAAAGCAGCCCCACAAAGTAGGTGCCGCTGTTGCAGCGCAAAATGGCTTTGGATTCCCGATACTTGAATTTGTGCAGGCCAAGGAAGATGTCCGATATCATAAACAGCGGCAGGCCCAGCCCCAGCAGCAGCAACCGCACGTTGCCGCTTGAGGCTGCGGCCATGGCGATGCCCAGGCTGCCGTGCGCCGCCGCGCTGGCAAAATAGCGCCCGTACGCCTTGACGTGCTTGCCGTTGAACCACCCCTTCATCACCAGCGCGTGCACGGTGCCCCAGACGATGAAAAACAGCGGGATGGCCCACCAAACGCGCGCAAACGGAATGCCGTAGCGCACAAACAGCAGTATTTCATACGCCACAAACACAGCGTTGCCGATGGAAAACGCAATGCCGCCCTTAAAAAAGCTGTACAGCAGCAGCACGTCGCCAAACCAGGAAAACACGATGGCAACCATGCCCACCAGATGCACGCACCAAAAGGGATACCCCGTCAGGAACGCATAGAAGGCGTAGAGCAGGTACAGCGAGGCCAGGGCAATCTTGTTGACGGCGCGGCGCTTGTGGTTGCCGCTCGTTTCGGAAAAAAAGTACGCAATCAGTACGGAAAGGTATACGGCGATAAACAGGATCAGCCAAATCGTCATGGGTGTCGGCTCCTTTCAATGGGGGCGCTGACAAGCGCAGGGCGGGAACGATGCTTGTAAACGCGGCTATGCGCCGAGCGCATCGGGGTTTAAAAACGCCACGGCCTTGCCCACGATGCGCACGCCGCCCGTGCTGTGCACCACAAGCGGCGCATAGGCGGGGTTTTCGGCCAGCAGCACCAATTGGCTGGCGTTGCGGTAGACGCGGCGCAGGGTCAGCCTGCCGTCGATGACGACGGCCGCAATCTCGTGGCTTTTGACCTCCGTGGTCAAGCGGACGTATACGATGTCGCCATCGTCGATGTGCACCTTCTTCATGCTGTCGCCCACAAACTGCATGGTAAAATCGCACTTGACGTTGGGCGGCACCTCGTCGTAGCAGGCGATGTTTTCGGCGGAAAAGAGATCCTTGCCGTGCACAACGCTGTTGATGCGGGGCTTGGTAAAGGAATCGGGCAGCTCGGTGATGCTTTCCGCCAGCGGCGTACCCGAGGGATATTTGCGGCGCGTTTCCTCGTCCACGGCCAGAAAATCCACCGTTACGTCGAAGAAGCGGCTGAGCTTGAGCAGGGTGGAGCGCTTGACGTTTTCCGTGCCCTTGACGTAGAAGTTAACGATCGTCATGTAGGGGATGCCGGCGTCGCGCGCCAGATCCGCCTTGGTCAGGTCGCGCTCCTGCATCAACAGATCGAGTTTTTCGGTCATGGTCATGGAATCCACCTCGCTTTCCATTCTACGCTACGGATTGCGCCTTGGCAAGGTAAAATTACCATGCAGCGTAGAGTTTTTTCTAGTATGCGGGTTGCAAAAAGCGGGAAGTACGATATAATAATAGTCGGTCGAATTTGGCAAGAAGGCTGAATTTCCAAGATGCAACGGCATGCGGGCGCCTGCAAGAGGGCTCGTCACCGAGCCGTGCCGATCCAACGATTCCCCATATTCTACACAATTAGGAGGAGAACACATTGTCACACAAGTATGTTTATCTGTTCAGCGAGGGCAATGCCGACATGCGCAATCTGCTCGGCGGCAAGGGCGCGAACCTGGCGGAAATGACCAAGATCGGTATGCCCGTCCCGTTCGGGTTCACCGTCAGCACGGAAGCGTGCACGCGCTATTACGAGGACGGCAAGAACATTGCCGATGAAATCATTGAGCAAATCTACGCTGCGCTGGAAAAGACCGAGAAGGATGCGGGCAAGAAGTTTGGCGATCCGTCCAACCCGTTTTTGGTCTCCGTCCGCAGCGGCGCGCGCGCGTCGATGCCGGGCATGATGGATACCATCCTCAACCTCGGCCTCAACGATGAAACCGTGCAGGGCATGGCCAAGCTGACGGGCAACGAGCGGTTTGCGTTCGATAGCTACCGCCGCTTCATCCAGATGTTCTCCGATGTGGTCATGGAGGTAGAAAAGGCCAAGTTTGACGAAATCTTTGACGACGCCAAGCACAAGAACAACTGCAAGCTCGATACCGACCTGACCGCCGACAACCTCAAGGAGGTCGTCAAGCGCTACAAGGCCATGTATTTAAAGGAAAAGGGCGAGGAATTCCCGCAGGATCCCAAGGTACAGCTCATGGAGGCCATCAAGGCGGTGTTCCGCAGCTGGGATAACCCGCGCGCCATCGTCTACCGCCGCAAGAACGACATCCCCGCCAGCTGGGGCACCGCCGTCAACGTGCAGAGCATGGTGTTTGGCAACATGGGCAACGACTGCGGCACGGGCGTTGCGTTCACCCGCAACCCCTCCACGGGCGAAAAGAAGCTCTACGGCGAGTTCTTGATGAACGCGCAGGGCGAGGACGTCGTGGCGGGCATCCGCACGCCCGCGCCCATTGCGGAGCTGCAGAATACCCAGCCTGCGGTGTACGATCAGTTCGTGCAGATTGCCAATACGCTCGAAAAGCATTATCGCGACATGCAGGATATGGAGTTTACCATCGAGCGCGGGCGCCTGTTCATGCTCCAGACCCGCAACGGCAAGCGCACCGCGGCTGCGGCGCTGCAGATCGCCGTCGATCTGGTCAACGAGGGCATGATCACCCGCGAGGAAGCGCTGCTCAAGATCGAGCCCAAGTCGCTGGATGCGCTGCTGCATCCCACGTTCGAGCCCGATGCGCTCAAAAAGGCCAAGACCATTGCGTCCGGCCTGCCCGCCTCCCCGGGCGCTGCGTGCGGCAAGCTGTACTTTACCGCAGCCGACGCCATGGAAGCGGCCAAGCGCGGCGAAAAGGTTGTGCTGGCCCGTCTGGAAACGTCGCCTGAGGATATCGAGGGCATGTACGCATCCGAGGGCATCCTCACCGCACGCGGCGGCATGACCTCCCACGCGGCGGTCGTGGCGCGCGGCATGGGCACCTGCTGCGTAGCGGGCTGCTCCGAGGTCGTCATCAGCGAAAAGAACCGTACCCTGACCGCTTCGGGCAAGGAATATAAAGAAGGCGACTGGATGTCGCTGGATGGTTCCACGGGCAACGTCTATGGCGAGGCCGTCCCCACCATCGAAGCCAAGGTCAGCGGCAACTTTGCCACCATCATGAAGTGGGCCGACGATGTGCGCAAGCTCAAGGTCCGCACCAATGCCGATAACCCGCACGATGCGGAGGTTGCGGTCAAGTTTGGCGCGGAGGGCATCGGATTGTGCCGCACCGAGCACATGTTCTTTGATGAAAAGCGTATCCCCGCTGTGCGCGAGATGATCGTGAGCAAGGACGAAACCAGCCGCCGCAAGGCGCTGGCCAAGCTGCTGCCGATGCAGCGCGGCGATTTCAAGGGTATCTACAAGGCCATGGGCGAGCGCCCCGTGACCATCCGCTTCCTGGACCCGCCGCTGCATGAGTTTTTGCCCACCGAGGACGCCGACATCCGCGATCTGGCCAAGGAGATGGGGCTGACGTTTGACGAGCTGAAAAAGACCGTCGAGAGCCTGCATGAGTTCAACCCCATGCTGGGCCACCGCGGCTGCCGTCTGGCCGTCACCTATCCCGAAATTGCTGAGATGCAGACCCGCGCGGTCATCGAGGCCGCCATCGAAGTGCGTCAGGAGACGGGGCTGAACATCGTGCCCGAAATCATGATCCCGCTGGTTGGCGAACCCAAGGAGCTGGAGTACGTCAAGTCGTTTGTGGATCAGACCGCCAAGGAGGTCATGGCCGAGCGCAAGGTGGAGATTCCGTACCTGGTCGGCACCATGATCGAGATTCCGCGCGCCGCGCTGATTGCGGACCGCATTGCCGAGTACGCGGAGTTCTTCAGCTTTGGCACCAACGACCTGTCGCAGATGACGTTCGGCTTCTCGCGCGATGACGCGGGCAAGTTCCTCGAGGATTACTACAAGAAAAAGATCTTCGAGTCCGATCCGTTTGCAAGGCTCGATCAGGATGGCGTCGGCAAGCTGGTCAAAATGGCCGCCGATCTGGGCAGAACCGCCCGCCCCGATATCCATCTGGGCATCTGTGGCGAGCACGGCGGCGATCCGTCGAGCATCGACTTCTGCCACCGCGTCGGGCTGGATTATGTATCCTGCTCGCCCTTCCGCGTGCCTATCGCCCGCCTTGCCGCGGCGCAGGCGCAGATCAACAACCGCAAGTAACCACCGTAAGCAACAGCATCCAACAAGGGGTCGGGCCGAGAGGTCAGACCCCTTTTGCATGCCGTCGAAAACGGGTTTTTCGACGGGCGTTTGCGTTTCCTGCGCTGCATGAATTTCTCTTTCATGGCGCATACTGGAAGGCATGGGAACAAAGCGTATCAACGGATGGAAGCGCCTGTTGAGCTTCGACCTGCCCGACGCCACGTTTGAACTGCTGGAGACGGAGCGGGGCGAGCCGTCGTTTTGGGGCGGCTGGCGGGAAAGGGATACCGACGGCGCCGCGGAAAACCGCAACGAGGCCATCGACAAAAGCGTGCAAAAGAACCGCGATCGGCTGGCCAAGGAGCTGCACGGCGCCATCAACCCCGATTTGATTCTAAGGCCGTTCATCATCGGCGGGCGCGTGCGCGCGCTGGCGGCGTTTCTCAACGGCATGGCCGACAGCGACCAGATCAACGATTTTATCCTCAAGCCCGCCATGCGGCGCGGCTGCATGGACGACGCCAACGGGCAGGGCAAGGCGGCTTTTGCATTGGAAAACGTGTTTGCCATGCAGGAGGCGGAGCTGACGCACGCTTGGAGCACGGCCGTGGAGGCGGTGGAGGAAGGGCGTACGGCGGTGTTTCTGGAGGGCGAAACCAGGGCCGTTTTGATGGATACGCGCGGGTTTGCCTCGCGCTCCGTCGGCACGCCGCAAAACGAAGTGGTCGTCATGGGCCCGCACGAGGCGTTTACCGAGAACATCCGCACCAACATTACCCTCATCCGCCGCATCATCAAAACCGACGATCTGGTGTGCGAATTCCGCAAATCGGGCGGCAAAAACCGCAACCGCATCGCCATCATCTACCGCGCGGGCGTGGCCAACGACAGCCTCGTCAACGAGGTCAAGCGCCGCTTTGCCTCGGTGGATACGCTCACCGCGCTCTCCATCGGCACATTGGAGCAATTGACGGAATCGCACCCGTACTCGCCGCTGCCGCAGTCGTTGTCCACCGAGCGGCCCGATCGCGTGGCGGCGCACATTATGCAGGGGCATGTGGCGGTGCTGTGCGAGGGCAGCCCGCTGGCTTCCGTCATGCCCGCAACGCTGTTTACCATCATGAGTTCGGGGCAGGATGCGTATCTAAGGCAGCCCGTGGGCACCATCATCCGATTGGTGCGCTACATCGGCGCGTTTTTATCTCTTACCACGCCGGGGTATTTCATGGCGCTGGCGCTGCACCATCAGGGCATGCTGTCGAGCGAGGTGCTGGCAACGGTCATTTCCTCCCGCAGCATGGTGTTTTTGCCGCTGGGGTTTGAGATGCTGTTTTTGCTGGTGGTGTTTCAGCTGCTGCGCGAGGCCAGCATTTCCGTGCCGGGGGCCATGGGGCAGAGCGTGGGCATCATCGGCGGATTGATACTGGGGCAGGCGGCGGTGACGGCCAATATCGTCAGCCAGGTGGTGCTGATCATCGTTGCCCTGACGGGGCTGGGCAATTTTTGCATTCCCGATTTCAGCACGCAGGTGGCCGCGGCATACTACCGCATTGCGCTGCTGCTGGCGGGTTGGATCGGGGGCCTGCTGGGGCTGTTTGGCGCCATATTGCTGACGGTTGCGGCGCTTGCGGGGCTCAAATCCTACGGCGTGCCCGTGCTGTCGCCCATTGCGCCCAAGACGTATGCGCGTGCGCCCGTATTCGTGCGCGGCAGGGTGCGCATGCACAACCGTCCCGTGGACTACACCAATGCGGGAGGCGCGCAATGAATTTGAGGCAGGGGCGCATCGGTAAGCAGGAGAGCGCGGCGCTGGGCATGATGGCAAGCGTCATCGGCGGGATATTCCTGATGAACACGGCCTCGTTTTACGGGCGCGGGAACAGCTCCTACCTGTCGAGCGTGCTGTCGGCGGGGCTGGCGCTCTTGGCATTCTATCTGGTGGCGGAAAGCATGCGGCGCACGGGCTGCGAGCATCTGGCCATGCTCTACCAAAAGGCCTTCGGGCGCATCCTGTGCCTGCCGATGGGGTTGCTCACGGCGTGCACGGTGGCCGTATCCGCCGTGGTGCCCTTGACCAGGCTGATGTACATCATGGGCTGGTATGTGTTTATGGAATCGTCGGCGGCGGAGGTGGCGCTGTATTTTTTGCCGCCCATATTGTTTCTGGCGTGGCGCGGGCTGGAAACGATCGGCCGCACGGCCAAATTGTACCTGCCGTCGGTGGTGCTTTCGGTGGTGGTGGCGCTGATTGTGGCTTCGCCCGCGTACGAGGCGTTTCGGCTGTACCCGCTGCTCGGCAACGGCTTACGGCACACCCTGGAGCTGGCCGTCATCGGTGTTTCCCGCTTCTTTCCCGCATTGCTGGCGCTGCTGATTTGCGGCAAGGGCATGCAGGGGCTGGACAACGTGGCCGTATCGGCCAATGTGGCGACCATCGGCGGTGCGGTGCTCACGGGCGGTTCGCAGTTGTTTTTGGGCATGACCTATTCCTATCAGGCGCTTTCCAAGATGCATTCGCCCATGTACCAGCTCACCATGTCGGTGCGCACGGGCAGCGCATACCTGCGCACCGATAAGGTGCTGCTGTTTATGTGGACCATCGGGGGCCTGATTGCGGGCGGGTTTTTTGCGTATGCGGCGGCGCTGATGTACGCATCCGCCTGCAAAATGCGGGATATCCGCCCCGCGGCGGCCATGTTTGCCATACTCATCGGTTCGCTTACGGTCATGGGGCATCTGGAGCTGCCCGCGTTTGAACGGCTCATGGAGCTGTGGTGGTCGTTTTCGTGGATACTCATGCTGTTGCCGCCGCTGCTGGCCGCGGCGCTGGCGATGCTCAGAAAGGAGCGCGCATGAAGAGAATCGGGCTGATGCTGTGCATTCTGGTTACATTGTTTACGTCGAGCGGCTGCATGAACGCGCACAGTCTGGATCGCTACGCGTATGTGCTGGCCATCGGCTTTGACAAGGGCGAGACGCTGCCGTACAAGGTCACGCTGATGCTGCAAAACATGCAGGCGGGCTCCGATAACCAAAAAAGCGATGGGTTTACGCTCGTCAGCGCGGAGTGCCGCAACCTTTACGAGGCCATCGAGACGCTTTCGGGCGGCATGCCGCTGCAGATTGACTGTGCCAGAACGCACCTGATGGTCATCTCGGCGGAGCTGGCGCAGCAGGGCGATATCCTGACGGAGCTGATCAACATGTCGTTTGCAAGGCTGCGCATCCGCAGCAACGTCAACCTGTTTTTGTCGCTGTCGTCGGCCTACGATGCGCTCGACGGCTTCAAAAACAAGCTGGACCCGAATCTGGGCAAGATGCAGATGAACTTTGTGAGCTATTCCAACGCCACGGGGCTTATCCCCGTAGCCAACATCATGCACGCGCTGGAGGCCGTCAGCGACCAAACGCGCGATGCGATTCTGCCCGTGTGCGGCGTAACGCCCGACAAGCCGCGGCTGCTGACGTTCGACAGCGTGGGCGGATCGGACTACGCGTACGTCGGCGGGAACCTGATGATCGAAAGCGATATGAAGACGGGCCTGGCAGGCTGCGCCCTGTTCGACGGCAAAAAGCTGGTGGGCATCCTGGATGGGCAGAACACGCAGCTTGTGCTCATGGCGCTGGGCGATTTTCAGGAGGGGCGCATGCAGTTGACGCTCACCGACGGCACGGTGATGAGCGTATACCTGCGCGCCGCAGGCCGCCCGCGCGCGGAGATCACGCTGTACCCCACGCCAAAGATTACGCTGCGCGTGTCGCTGGCTGCGGATGTGGAAACGCCCGAGATGAAGCGCATCGGCGCCAATGAGCAGGTGGAGCGGGTGATTGCGGAGGCGCTGACGATGCGGTTCAACCGCCTGTTCTACGGCTGCCGCGCGCTCAACAGCGATGCGTTCGGCTTTGGGCGGTATGCGGTGATGCAGTTTCACGATACCGCGGCGTGGGAGCAATACGATTGGAAGGCCGCCTACGGGCAAGCGGAGGCGGAGCTGATCCCATCGATTAAGCTGGCGGATCATCTGGAGGAACCGAACATTGAGTGAAGGATTTCTGCTGCCGTATATATTGCTGCTGGCGCTTGGCGCGGCGTACCTGATTGCCTATGGCGTGTACTGCATCGGGCGGGAACGGCGCATGGCCGCGGTGGGCAGTTTTCTGCTGGCCGCGCCCGCGCTTTCCCTTTGCGCCATATTTGTTTTCATATTGTTGCGCTCTTTTTACTGAAAAGCACTGGTCAAGCCTTTTGCATTGATGTTACAATAGCATAGTATGTTCGGCTACATCCGTCCAATGGAGGATATGCTTCTTGTGCGCGAGATGAAACGGTATCGCGCATATTACTGCGGATTGTGCAAGACGATCGGGAAGCGGTGCGGGCCCATTGCCCGCCTGACGCTCAATTATGACTGCACGTTTCTGGCGGCGTTTCTTTCGGCGCTGACGGATACCCAAGAGCAGACGTCCTGCCAACGGTGCCTGATTTGCCCGCATCGCGGCAAACAGCCCATGGCCGCGCCTTCGGAGGCGCTGTCGTATGCGGCCGACGTCAACGTGCTGCTGGCATGGTATCAGCTATGCGACGACTGGCGGGATGACAGGCGCATGCGCGCGCTGCTGCTCAAACCCCTGCTGCATGGCGCATTTTGCAGGGCAAAAAAGCGCAACGTTGCGCTCGACGGGGAGATTGCCGATTGCATCCAAAGGCTTGGCGAGCTGGAACGCGCCAAGGCCGCCTGTACCGACGAGCCGTCGGATGCGTTCGGGACGTTGCTGAAAGCGGTGATCCGTCACGCGCCAAACGTGCGGGAAACGGACCGCGCGGCGTGCGAATGGATGTTTTACAACCTCGGCCGCTGGATCTACTTGGCCGATGCGTGGGACGATCGGCAAAAGGACGAAAAGCGCGCGGCGTACAACCCGTTTTTGATGGCGGGGACAGATCAGGAGGCGGCGTCGTTTCTGCTGTACATCTCGCTTTCCGAGGCGGAGAAGGGCTACGACCTGATCGACTTTGCGGGCGATCACGGGCTGATCGATAATATTGTGCGGCTGGGCTGCCGCTACCGAACCGAGCAACTGCTCAACAAGGAGAACGCGCATGAATCCGTATAAGGTGTTGGGGGTGAGCGAGAACGCCACGCAGGAGGAGATCCGCGCGGCGTATCTGGCGCTGGTCAAAAAGTACCATCCCGACAAATACACGGACAACCCGCTCAAGGAGCTTGCGGGTGAAAAGCTCAAGGAGATCAACCAGGCGTACGAGCTGTTGACCAAAAAGCCGAGCAACGGCAACGGCGGCGCGTCCTCAAGCGGCTATGGCGGCGGCACGGGCGGCGCATACGCGGGTGGGAGCTACGGCGGCGGCTATGCCAACTACGGCCGCCGCGAGGGCACGGGCTACACGGGCCCCAACGCAAAGGAATTTGCCAGCGCGCGCGCCTATATCAACCAAAATAACCTCAACGCCGCGCGCACGGTGCTCGACAGCGTCCCAAATCACAACGGCGAATGGAACTATCTGTACGGCATCATCTACCTGCGGCAGGGCTGGTATGAAAAGGCCCGCGCCTGCATCCGCGTGGCGTATGAATCCGATCCGAACAATGCCGAGTACCGCAATGCCTACGCTTCCCTCAATAATTCGGGCCGCGTGTACCAGACGGGCGGCTTTGGTAACGCCAACGGCATGGGCAGCACGGTCTGCTGCAGCATCTGCCCCGCGCTGATGTGCCTGGATTGCTGCTCGGGCGGCTGCTGCTGTTAGCAAGAAACCAAAGTTAACGGGTATCGGTTAACAAGAAACCAGAGTTAGCGGACATTGGTTGCTCCCTGCGGGAGCAAAGATTCCTCGCCAAGGCCCTTCGGCGGGATGCGCCTCAGG
>CAZRIT010000022.1:0-2331 GCA_964600225.1 uncultured Oscillospiraceae bacterium
GCCTGCACATCGGCCACTATGTGGCGCTGATGACCATGGCGCATATGCAGCGCGCGGGGCACAAGCCCATTGCCTTGCTGGGCGGCGGCACGGCTATGATTGCCGACCCTTCGGGCAAGACGGAGCTGCGCAAGATGCTCAGCAAGGAGGAGCTCGATTACAACGCCGCATGCTTCCAAAGCCAGATGGCGCGCTTGATCGACTTTGGCGAGGGCAAGGCGCGCATGGTAAACAACGCCGACTGGCTGCGCCCGCTGAATTTTCTGGATTTCATGCGCGATATCGGCGTGTATTTTTCCGTCAACCGCATGCTGACGGCGGAGTGCTACAAGCAGCGCATGGAGACGGGGCTGACCTTCTTTGAAATGAGCTACATGCTCATGCAAAGCTATGACTTTTTGGAATTGAACCGCCGCTTTGGCTGCTGCTTGCAGATGGGTGGCGACGATCAATGGAGCAACATCCTCAACGGCGCCGACCTGATCCGCCGCAAGGAGCAAAAGCCTGCCTACGCGCTGACCACGACGCTGTTGACTACGGCCGACGGCAAAAAGATGGGCAAAACCGAAAAGGGCGCGCTCTGGCTCGATCCGAACAAGTGCAGCGTGTTCGATTTCTACCAGTACTGGCGTAACGTCGCCGATGAGGACGTCGAGCGCTGCCTGGCACTGCTGACATTCATCCCCATGGACGAGGTCAAACGTCTGGGCGCTTTGAAGGATTCCGCCATCAACGAGGCCAAGCGCGTATTGGCCTATACTCTGACTGCGCAGGTGCATGGCGAGGCCGAGGCCGACAAGGCCCGCTCCGCCGCGGAAGCGCTGTTTTCGGGTGGCGACGATTTGACGCACATGCCCACGGTCGCCATGACCGCGGACGATGTAGCGGCCACGGGCATGCGCGTGCCCGAACTGCTGGTGCTGTGCAAGCTTGCCTCCAGCAAGAGCGACGCGCGGCGGTTGATCGAGGGCGGCGGCGTGTTTGTCAACGATCAAAAGGTGACAAGCGTTGCCGAAACCGTTGGCGGGGAGCAGCTCCAAGGCGACGGCGTGATCCTCAGGAAGGGAAAGAAGGGCTTTTGCAGGATACGCAGGGCATAAAGGCGTTTCGCACCATACTGCGGGAATCCGAAACGGAATGCGTCATCCAAAAGTCCCGCTTCATCGGCCGCTGTTTTCCCGTAACAACGGAGGCGGAGGCGATCGCGAAGCTGGATGCGGTGCGGAAAGCGCACTGGGACGCTACGCACAATTGCTATGCGTTCCGCATCGGCAGCGGGGTGATCACGGCACGTTCCAGTGACGACGGAGAACCGTCGGGCACGGCGGGCGCGCCGATACTGAACGTATTGACCCGTGCCGATATCACCAATGCGCTGTGCATCGTTACGCGCTATTTCGGCGGCGTGCTGCTTGGAACGGGCGGCCTGGTGCGCGCATACGGGCGTGCCGCGTCGGAGACGCTATCCTGCGCGGGCGTTGCGGATATGCTGCCTGGCACGCTTTATGAGGCCGTACTGCCGTATCCGCTGTTTGCCGCAATGGAGGGACGTCTCCGCGACGCTGCTGTGATCGAGGGGATCGCCTACACCGATCAAGTGACGGTATCCTTCTGGCTAACCGACGACTCGGCCGCGGAGAAGCTGGCGATGCTGACGGAAAGGTCGGACGGCCGCTTCCGTGCTGTTGCGATACAGCAGGCGCTTCGCGCGAGCGCGCCATGCAACATTCGCGCTGATATGGGGGATACTTTGCCCGATAGGGGAGTGAAAGAATGAAAAAACGGCTGCTCGGTATCCTGGTGTTCATCCTGTGCATGACGCTTTGCACCGCTGTCGCGCTTGCCGACGAGATCAAGGTGGATGTCACGGCCACGCCGACGGAGCTTTCCGAATCGGGCATGGTGACGTTCACCTTTGAGATTTCCAACTATACAGGCTATGAGCTGAGCGATATTACCATCACCTATCTGGAGCAAACGTACGACGCCTCGGAGGGGTATGTCATCCCGCCCAACGGCAGCATGCGCAATGTTTTGGAGCTGCCCGTTTCGGATGCGCAGCTTGGCAAGCCCATTTCGTTCATCGTCAGCTACACGCATGACGGGGAGCCGATCAACAAGCAAGCGCAGATTACCATTGCGCGTGCGGCGGATCCTGTTATCACAGTTACCAGAACCGCCAGCGCTACCATGGCGCGCGCGGGCGAGACGATTACCCTGACCTACACGCTCAAAAACGAAACCAAGTTCGATATGAGCGATATCACGCTCATCGATGAAAACATCAGCGACAACCCGATTTTGGAACAGAACACCCTGCATTCCAACGAT
>CAZRIT010000022.1:2431-25514 GCA_964600225.1 uncultured Oscillospiraceae bacterium
GGGAACCGACAGCGTGGTCAGCACGCCTTTGGTGACCTATACCGTCAACGGCAGAACCAAGACCTATTCCGCCATTGAGCCGATGACGCTGACGATGCTTTTGGTGCAACTGAACATGAGCATCGACGCGGGCACGCCCACCGCGGCTGGCGTCAATTTTACCATCGACGTCAAGAATACGGGTAATCAGCAGATCAGCAACATCTCCATCACCGATGAACGCCTCAATGCCGTCAACGAGGAACCGTTCTCGCTTGCGGCGGGCGAAAGCACGACCTATTCATTCCATGTGGTGCCGCTGATGACGGAGCCCATCCGAAACGTCAGCTTTTTGCTCAACGGCACGGATGAAATGGGGGCGGCGTACACGCTTTCCTCGAGCAAGGCGTACGAGGTGTATCCGTTTGTGGACGATTCCCAAATCAGCGTGACCGCGCGCGCCGAAACCGTGACGCCGTGGTCGAACACGACCGCCGCCGTGGATGCGCGCATGATTGTAACCAACCACAGCCTGGTGGAGCTGAAGAACATCACCCTGATGGAAACCACCATCGGCGTGCTCAAAACCATCGATGTGTTGCCCGCGGGCGAAACGGTGCTGGATTTAAACATCCCGCTCGGTTCGCCGCGCAACCTGCAGTTTACGTTGAAGGGCTATGACCCGACGGGCGTCAATCGGGAGCTGGTGGCGTGCATGCTGCCCGTGGCCTATGGTACCGCGACCGACGCGCCTGCAAGCCCCACTGCTGCGCCCGAAACGCAGGTCAACACGAATGTGTTCAACAGCATGACCTCCATGATTTCCAGGATTTTGCTGGTTCTGGGCGTGCTGCTGGTGATTGCGTTCATCGCGCTGATTGTGTTGAGCCTGATGGACAGGGGCCGCATGGATCGATATCGGTTCGATTCCGATGAGGACGAGGCGGATGAGGAGCTGGCCGACGAGATCGACCGCGCATTCCGCCAAACGCACGTCAACTACGATATGGACCCCGAGCAGGAGCGCGAGGCATACTTTACCCGGCGCGTGCCCAAGCCGCGCGTCAAGGATGCAAAACCCTCCGCGGCACAGCAGAGCGCCCCGATCCCGCTGCCGCCCGCGAGAATTGCCGAGCGTGCCGAAACGCACCGTACTCCTATAGCATACGAGTACGAAACGGATGCTGCGGATTCCCCTTACGCGCCGCCGAAGCAATCCGTGCGCCCTGTGCAGCCCGCCGCGCCGATATACCCCGTGTCGCCTGTGCAGTATGAACCGCCCGCGCAGTCCGTACAACCGCCGCAAACCGTCTCAGAGACAACGCGAACGGGCCGCATTCGCCCGCAGACGGACGCACAGTTCGTTTACGAGCATCGTCCTCAGCCCACGGCCCCAAGCCGCGTACAGGGCGATGATGCGCCCGCAAGGCCCGTGCGCGCGCCCGCCGCGCCCTCGACGCCCGAAGTAAACGGATATGCGCCGCGCGCGTTTGATTACAAAAAGCAACCCAAGGTTGTCCCGCAGCAAAAGCAGGCCGTCGTGCATGTACGGCCGGATGAACGGAACGGAAAGTAAAGAAATGGAATTTAATGGATTTTCGGAAGAAATGTATCGGTTTTTTATGGAGCTTGCGTTCCAAAATAACCGTACCTTCATGCAGGAAAATCGGGAACGTTACGAGACGTACGTCCGCACGCCGATGCGGCAGCTCAACGCCATCCTGTCGCCCGTCGTCAAAGAAATTGACGATCGGCTGGACACCAACCCGTCGCGCGTGATCTCGCGCATCAATCGCGATACGCGCTATACCATCGACAAGTCGCCCTATCGTGACCATATGTGGCTGGGCTATCGCATGCCCGATAGCATGGTCAGCGAGAATTTTGTAATCTATGCGGAATTCGAGCGCGAGAGCTACGGCTACGGCATGGGCATGTATGCGCCCAACGCGCCCATGATGCAAAAGATACGCGCCAACATTCTGGCACGGCCGCAGACGTTTCTTTCGCTGATCCGCGAAAAATCCTTTGCGGACATGTTCGCTCTGGAGGGCGTCATGTACCAGCGCCCCAAGTTTACCGATGTGCCGAAGGAACTGCTGCCGTATGTCAACCGCAAATCCATGTCGTTTTGCTTTTCGTCACCCGCGCTGAAACGCACGGTCACGCCCGAGATTGCGGACGAGATCATCGCTGCGTTTCGCGTTATGAAACCCGTTTACCGCTTCCTTATGGGGCTGGCGTGACAGCGTATATGACGACGCCGTTGTTTTCGTAGAATATCGGGTAGCGCTCGGCAAAGTACGCCTCGTCGAGCTGATATCGGCTGCGCTCGTAGGAGCCGATGAGCACATAATCCACATCATACTTGCTTGACAGCGTGTCAAAATAGAGGGCGGGCGCTTCGTACATGTATCCGAGCGCGCGCTCCCGTTCGCTGTAATCCACCCCGTGATAATACAGGTAGGAGCCCGAGCCGCAGACGATGTTGCGCCCCGTCAGCGCCGCGACAAGGTTGTTGTGGTTGTTGGTGGTGAGGAAGGTGGCGTCTGGTTCTGCATGTTCCTTGATGTACTCGGCGGCCATCAGACTGTCGTGATCGATCAGCTGATAGGAGGAAACATACTCCCTTGCCAGCGTCATGACGCCCGATAAAAACAGCGCGGCGCATACTACGGCTGATAGCACGCCCGTGCCGATGCGCGCGCGCTTGGGCGCGCACAACAGGCGCAGCCTCGTTTCGCATAGCCAATCGGTCACCAGCCCGCACGCAAACAGGAAGCAGATAAACAGCAGCTTGTTGTTGTCGTACGGATTCGGCTGGAACTGGATGCATTCCGCAATCAGCCACAGCGGTATCACGCTGCCAAACACCGCGCGGTTTCGGTTATCCGCGCTGATGAACGCAATCGGCAGCAGCAGCGCGATCAGGCCGAAGTTTTTGATGTAGAACCAGAAGTAGTTGTCCGCCTCGTTGGCCCAGTTGAAATGCAGCTTCAGCGCGCCCGTGGACTGCGGGAACGTGAACAGCAGCAATTGCGGCCCTGCCAGCAGGATGACGGCCAGCAAATAGACAAGATAACCCCAAAGCTGCTTGGTGGATTCCTTCTTGGCGATGCTGCGGATAAAGCAATATGCGCTGACAATGCCCAGCGCAAGGAAGGAATGCGTGTGCACAAGCGGCAGTGCGCCCGCGACGATGCCCAGCGGCAGGAAGAAGCGGCGCTCCTGCAAAAATGCCGCGCGATACAGCAGGTACAGGCAGGCAAACAGCAGCGCCCAGCCAAACAGCAGCGCGCGCTGCGGGACGAGCATATCGGCAATGGGGTTGACCCAGCGCATGCCGTAGTTCACCAGATTGGTGGGCGTTTCGTAAAATGCGGTCAGCACGCGGGAAAGGTTATCGGGGTTGGCCTTGAGCAGGTCGAAAAAGTAAGCAAAGCCGAACCCGCCGCCCACAAAGAACAGCAGCGTGGCAAACAACGCGCGGCCGCGGCGCTTGAGCCAGGCCTCAAAGAAGAAGTACGCACCGAACAGCACCAACAAAAATGCGTAAGAAGCCGTCAGAATGGTGGCAAAGCGCAGGTTTGCGCCCAGCAGGCAGAAGGTGGCGCCCAGACTGTTGGACAGGAACGGATAGCCAACCAGCGTATCGGGGCAGATGGAATACATCGGCGGGAACGTGCCCTGCACGGCGATGCTGGACATGAAGCCCAGATGCATCGACAAATCCCCGTATGTCGATTGCCCTACCCAGAGCGAGCCGTCGATTTCCTGTATGATGTGCGTATCCAGCAGCAGCAGGCAGAACAAAAACAGAGGCAGCAGCACGGCAAACACGGGCCACTCGTGCGCCAGGGAGGAGGGGAGACGTTCCTTTTTACGGCCCTGCCAATAGAACCACCCGCCGATCAGCAGCGCAAGCGCACAGGCCAATAGCTGCACAAGCAGCGTAAAATCGAACAAAAACGCCAACAGCGCGGGCAGCCAGATCAGCATCACAAGCCCCAGCACCAGGCCGAGCCAGATGCGGATCACCCTGCGCTCGCGCGGGAAGGCACATTCGGCAACGCACACGCCCGACAGCGCA
Source organism: uncultured Oscillospiraceae bacterium (assembly GCA_964600225.1). GTDB lineage: Bacteria > Bacillota > Clostridia > Christensenellales > CAG-138 > CAZRIT01. The sequence continues at coordinate 6,501 of CAZRIT010000022.1, forward strand.
AAGACTGTCATATACAGTATCGAAACGACTATCGCCATGTAAAACCTCCACTTGGATAACAGTATACAGCATCCCGCAAAAAAGAGGAACAGAAAAGCTTGTATATTTCAAGCCTCTGTCGGGAATACCGAGTATGGAGGAACGAAAGATGTGGCAGTTTATCAAACGCAACGGGCGCATACTGGTTGTAACGATACTGGCGTTGGCGGCAGGCATGGTGATCGGCCTGTGCATTGGCCTTTCCATGGCGGCGGACAATCAAAGCCTGCTGTTGCAGCCGACGGGCAACGTTGGCATGGCCTCCGTGCTGCCTGAAACAAGGATTGTGCGGCATGTGCGGTTTGAAAGCTGCGGGCACGAGGTGCTGTCCGAGCCGCCGCAAAAGGCGTTTATCGGGTACACGCAAACGGAGCTGGAAAGCTTCTATGCGCCGTGCGTTATCGGGCGGTTTGACGGAGAGCAGATTGAAATCAATCAAAGCATGGAGAACTATTGCCCAAAGCACTATGTGTTGAAGCAGGAAGGGGAGGACTTGTGCGTCTATCGCACAGAATCGGAGCATCTCACTTGGCAGTTGGAACGCGTGCTGGATACGGAGCTTGCCGCCATGCTGCAAGATGAAATGCACGAGCAGTTGGCAAAAGGGATTGCGTTTGACTCCCTGTCGGAAATTGACGCGTACTTGGAGAGCATTGAAAGCTGAATTCTGTCGTGGAGGCTACATGGCGTCTCCATAGCAAGCGGGGAAAAACGATGCGCGCTTTTGTGAAAAGCAATTGACAACGCAAAGCCATATCGCTATAATATCCAAGTACGCGGTAGTGCTGGAATCGGCAGACAGGCACGTTTGAGGGGCGTGTGCGCGAGCGTATGAGTTCAAGTCTCATCTACCGCACCAAGTAAAAAGGAGCACCAAAGGTGCTCCTTTTTACTTGGTCTGCGTATTAGTAGAGACTTGAAGCCCCGTAAAGAAAACAGTCCTGTTGTGTCCTGCTGCACAAAATGATAGAATCTAGATATGACAGTCGAAACCGTACAGTTATTGTCGGTTTGTGGTGGGCGCGGAGCCGAATACGACACACGGGTGACCAATCCCGCGCATGTGCAAAAAGGCGTCAAGCGCCTGCTTGTACATGACGCCTGAACGCAAGCAGGCGCTCAAACGACTGCTTTTCGAGGAAATGGCGCTGCCCGCGTTCCCGTTTGCAGTTGACCATGTATCGCGCGGGGACGGCTGCAAGGTGTATTTTGAGAACGGCGGTTGGGTGATCTGCCGCTTCTCGGGCACCGAGCCATTGCTGCGCATTGCGGCCGAGATGGAGACGCAACAGGATGCGGAGGCTTGCGTTGCGGCCTGGCTGGCGTTGCTCAAGCTGTAACGCCGAGCATTTGGACTTGCGAGCACCGACGGCGCTCCTTTTTCTGTATTGTACAGCCGCTGCGACAGTTGCGAAAAAGGACGTTTTCTGTTATGATACGCAAGTTGATTTGCGTTGAGAGTGGGGTAAAAGCGTATGACGGATAAAAGCAGGAAGCAATTGAAAACCGTAAAGATTTCCCTGTGCGTGGCAATTGTGCTCTGGGCGCTGGCGATTGTGCTGGCAGTGGCGGATAACGGACTCGGAGAAATGGCAATAGAACTGTCCGCGTGGTGCATGCTGCTTGGCAGCGCGGCGCTGGTGGTGTTTGTGATCAGCCTGATCGTCTATTTGGTTGGCAGGGCCACGGCCGGCAAGATCGTCATCAAGAGCGGCGCGTCGCGCCCCGGCCGCGTGGACGTATCGCCGTCAAGGCTGAAGGCGCTGCTGGAAGCCTTCGGAGAGCGGAAGGACATCTCTGCCTTTGATATGCATATGATAGAGGATATCGCCATGAACGGGGACAGCCAGAGCGCCGTGGTTGCAAGCACGCTGCCGCTGCTGGTTGCGGCATATTCGGAGGATATGGACTGCGTGGCCATGCTGCACTTCCCCGAATCGCTGATTGAGCCATATGGACTGCAGGTTGGAACGCGGCTGTTGAGCACCAACTTTTACACGGTCGGACGGCACTATGTCAAGGATTTGCTGGAACCGCAGGGCGGTTCAGCGTTTGCCAACATGCAGCCTGTGATCGTGGACTTTATATCGGATAGCGCAGCCACCATTGCCGCGCGTAAACTGGAGATACCCGAAAGCGACTGGCAGCGCGCCGAGGCGCTGGCCAGAGATTATCTGTTGAGCAAGCCCAATGTGTACCGCAGCGGCGACCCGCGCAGAAGTTTTGCCACGGCAAAGTGGTGCTGATGCGGATGCGTAAAAGCTAGGCGTTCTTGCGATCGGGACGATGGCTGCTTAGGATGCGCAGCATGGCATCCCAGCTTTGCTCCATATCCGCCACAAGCTTAAACTGCGTGCGGCAGCGATCGAGGTTCTGGCTGTCCCGCGAAATTTTAAAGTAACGATCGCCATCCAGATAGTCCGTTAAAAACCGCATGCCGCATTCCAGCGTCATCAGCTTGGCGCCCCAGGGCAGGGAATCCAGCTCTGCGGGCGTCAGTGCATTGCCGACCGCTTCCAGATAGCCATCCAAATACACCTCATACAGCGGCAGGCTGAACCGCACCTTGGATAGATCGCGTTCGTCTTCGGCGCTGTGGTTGGCGCCGAACCGAATGGAATCTCCAAAGTCGTTGGCGGCAAGCCCCGGCATGACCGTGTCCAGGTCGATGACGCAAAGGGCTTTGCCTGTGGCGCGATCCATCAGGACGTTGTTGAGCTTGGTATCGTTATGCGTCACCCGAATGGGTAACTCGCCCCGATACTGTGCTGCAATCAACCGCCCGCAGTCCGCTCTGCGCGCCCTGGCAAACGCCAGCTCCTCGGCAACGGCTGCTGCACGGCCGAGCGGATCGGCCGCGGCCGCGGTGATCAATGCGTCATAGCGGCGCACGGTATCGTGGAAATGGGGTATGGTTTCATGCAGGGTGTGCGCGGGATAGTTTGCCAAAAGACGCTGGAACCGGCCGAAGATGCAGGCCGATTCCCGAAACTGCTCGGGTGTTTCGGCAAGCTGCAGGCAGAAGGTATCCTCCACGAACAGGTATACGCGCCATGCGCCGCCTTGGGAATCGGTAAAATACGGTTTTCCGTCGCGTGTGAGCAGGAGATTGAGCGTTTCCCGATACGGGTTGCCGCCATCCTGCTGAATGCGATGTTCCAAATAGGCCGTCACGCCCGCAATGTTTTCCATCAGCGCGTCCACATCCCGAAAAACGGAACGGTTGATGCGCTGCAAGATATAGCGCGTGCGCCGACCGACGGGCGATTGCGTTTCCACACAGTAGGTATCGTTGATGTGCCCCTCGCCGTAACGCTGCACGTCGATGAGCGCGCCGTTCCATCGATATCCGTTGAGCGCTTCTGCACGCATATCCTGTGTCGCTTCCTGCATGGTTTATTCCTCGTTGGCAATTTCAAACCAGCGTATCTCATTGGCGCCGAGCGTCAGCGGAAAGCTGCTCCCGTCGCCGCGGTAGATCAAGGTGGTTTGCGGTTCAAAGGTGTTGTTCACGGCGCAATACTTGCCGTTTTCCACATAGGCATGTACTTCAACGCGCTCGTTTTGGCTAAACCATACGCATAGCTGCTGCTCGCCGTGCGCCGCCCAAAGGATAGCGCGGTGCAGCAGACGGTTGTTAGCAAAGCTGTACGGAAGCCCGCTGATGTACACGGCGCGCCCGCTGCCAAACGCGTTGACCGCCAGCTGCACCTCGCGATCCTGCTGAATCAAAACCTCGGCGCTGTCAAGCGCATAGACGCCCTTTTTGCCCTCGCCGAAGTTTGGCGTTTCCGCACAATCGGCCAGAATGAAGTGCTCGGGATGCGTCAGCCAGTTGTATTTATCGTAGCTGAGCGTAAAGCCCGTTTCCTTCTCCACACCCAGCACGCCCGCAAGCTGGAAATAGCGGCCCTGATATGCATGCCCGCCGGGCTCGCCCACGCCGATCAGGCCGCCGCCACGGTGTACGAAGGCGCGTATGGCCGCAGAAACGGCAGGGTTCTCCCAAACGTCGCCGCCTGTGTGCGCGGTATCCCCGTCGCCGACGGTCAGCAGCACATCGATGGTATCCAACAGGGCAGGGTCGGCCAGCAGGTCGTCAAAGCTGATAAAACGCACGTCGAACGGCGCACCCGAAAGCGCCTCGATCACGCCCGCGTAGCTGTAATTCTGCTTTTGATACAGGGCATGGTGAACCATATGGCAGCCCCAGGAGCGCATGCGGCCCCAGCAGTTGAGCACCGCCACGCGCTTGACGCAATATGGCGTTGCGCCCTTGATGTTTTCATAGAGGCGTCGGAACTCGTTGCAGACGCTCTCGATATAGGCGATAAAATCGGGGAATTGCAGCGCAAGCTTGAGGTAGCCGCCATAGCCGATGCGGTCGATAGGCTTGCGGAGGATGGCGCGGCGCGCGGTAATCCAGTTCTCCTTGGCCTCGCGCACGGGGTCGCCGCCTTCGTTGAAGGTATCGGGGAAGAAGTAGGGCAAAAAACGTCCCTCGGTATAGCGTACGTTGGGGATATCCGCAATGAGCCGCAGGGTGCTGCCGTTGCCGACGGAGCCAACCACGGCATCCAGGCCGATGGACGCAAACTCGGGCATGAACGGCTCCGTGCCGATCCAGTGATCGCCCAGAAACATCATGGCCTCCTTGCCGCATGCGTGGGTGATCTCCACCATCTCATGCGCAAGTGCGGCGACCTCCCGCCGCTGAAACGCAAGAAAATCCATGTATTGCTTGCTTGGTACACGGTATTGGTTGTTGTAATAGCCCTGGTCGATGATGTACTCCGCGCGGAAGGGATAGCCGACCTCGCGCTCAAACCGCTCCAGAATGTAGGGGGAGACGGACGCGGAATAGCCGTACCAGTCCACATACTTTTCCCGCTTAAACTCATCGAAAATCAGCGTAAACTGGTGGAAGAACGTGGTGTAGCGGATGACGTCCACATAGGGATGCTCCGCAATGAACCGCCGCAGGCGCTCCATCGTATATGCGCGGGTCTTGGGCTGGCGCACGTCGAACGTCATCTGGTGCTCAAAGTCCCGCCAGCCGTTGGTTACGGCGTTGTACATGTGCACGGGGTCCCAAATGAGGTATGCCAAAAAGCTCACGGTATACTCGTGATAGGGCGTTGCGCCGTTGATGACCACCGCGCCCGTGTCCGCGTCGTAGCGCCACAGCGCGGTTGGTACCACCGTGCCGGCGGTACGGTCGATGACCTCCCACCAGCGTTGGATATCGTCGCGGTCGTTCACCATCAATAGTTCGGGTGAAATGCCCTGCATCAGCGGGATGGCAAGGTGGCCGTCAAGCGCGGTATGAAAGCCCGTCATGATGTAGCATTGCTGCACTTCGTCGGGGTTGGCGCGCGCCCAGTCGTTATCCTTACGGGTGGTATAGTAGGTGGAATAGACCTTGGCGCCCGCCTTTTGGAGCGCTTTGGGAAACGCTGTGCCGTCGCAGTCGCGGATGGCGTCCGCGCCCCAGCGATCCAGTATGCATAGCGTTTCATCCACAACGTCCAGATCCGTAGGGATGGTTACGCGGCCTCGTTGATCGGTTGGTTCCTTCATATCTTGTTCTCCATCGGTATCGGGTTCATTGCTCTTTCGGCGCGCGCTTTGCAGCCTCCCGCGGGGTCTCATAGTTGTAGCGCTCCAGCAGTACCTGTGTGGTGTCGTCCACATAGACCACATCGGGGCCTTCGTTGGCGTCAAAAGCCAGCTTGTACTCGGTGAGGTAGTCCTGCACGACGATGGGCTCCACCGTCACGTTGGGATACTTTTCGTTATAGAGGGCAATGGTCTGGTTCAGGGCTTCCACGGCCGCGTCGGTGTATACCCAGGTCATCACCTTGAGGGTTTTCGGCTCGGCGCCTACCGTCAGCGTGCCGTCGTCGGCAGGCGTTGCCGCATCGGCTGCGGGCGCTGCGGTAGCCTGCGGGGAAGCGGTCTCCGAGGGGGATTTGGCGCAGCCCGCCACCATGGCCGCCACCATTAGCAGGGCCAGCAGCACGGATAGAAGTTTGGTCATTTTCATTTCCTTTTCTCTCCTTTTTATGTTTGATTCTATTCCAAAACGGGCTGTTTCCCGTGGGAATATGCAGGCTGTTTGCCTCGCATGCGTGCAGCCGACAGCAATCTATGCCGTGAAAAACGGCGCATCGGCATAGGTGGTAAGGCGGATGCCTTCCGCGTGGATGCAGTTGCGAAAAACAGGGTCCGTGAGCACGCGGTATTCCCAGACTCGCTTTTTCCACTGCGGGTTGATTTCCTTGAGCTGTTCGGTTTCGATGCACGGATGCATAAACAGCTCCGATACGCCCTGCGGGCTCAGGCGCACCATCTCCATATACGATTCCCGAAACGCTTCATAGCTGTCCGTTGGCTGCACGTCGTAATCGTAGGTGAACAGCCCCGTGGGCAACCCCACGCCAAGTTGATCGGCCAAGCGTACGCCCTGCGCGGCCGTTTCCTGCACGCTCTGCGGGAGACGCGGCGAAAATGTCTCGGGAAGCCGCGGAAAACGGAAGTGCAGGCTGTGCTTGGCGCAGAGGCCGAGGGCAATGTCCATGCAACTGAAGCCGTACAGGCCATATACGGTTGCCATGTGGCTGTCCACATGCTCGGGCGGCAGGCCGCGATCAACCATCCATTGATACTGGGCGTTCAGTTCCTTTTCCATATCTTCACGGGTGGCGTGGGACAGGCTTTCCTGTGCCGTAGCGTAAAAGTATCCCGATGCGTCCATAAGGCTTTTGCAGGAAGTATCAATGGGGCCCCAGCGGTAGTTATCGTATTCGCAGGTGGTGGTCAGGTGCAGGCCCACCCGCATGCGTGGGTTGGCCCTGGCGCGGCGCACGCCGTCCTCGGCAAAGGGAGCGGGCGGCATGAGCGTGGTTGTGGTGATGGCATCGGCATTGAACAGGCGCTCCACCGCCTCGTTTGATGCGGGACAGAGGCCGTAATCGTCGGCATTGATGATCAGATAGCGCATGGCTCTGTTTTCACCTCCGATAATGGCCCGTAGTTGGCTTGATAGCATGCCACGGCGCTTTGCTGCGTAATGCTGGCGCCGAACACGCCCACGGCCGTGGTGGACAGACCGCCGAACACATTGGCCATGCGCACACAGTCGGAAAAGCTCCAGCCGCGCGCATAGCCATACATCAGACCAGCCAGGAAATTATCCCCTGCGCCCGTGGTATCCACGCTGCGCATCCCTTGCACGGATGGGACGATACAGGGCGCGCCGTTTTCGAGCAGCATGCAGCCCTCCGCGCCCAGCTTAATTAGCGGGTGCTTTACCCCCGCTGGAAAGAACGCACGCAGCGCATCTGCGGGCAGTTTTTCGCCCGTGATAGCGGCGGCTTCCCGCAGATTGGGTGTGATGATTTCCAATAACGGCAGGCACGTCTTGGAAAGCGGGGCATCAAAATCCGTGGTATCCAGCGCTACGGCACAGCCGCGCTCCCTGATGCGTTTGGCGAGGGAGGGGAGCATGGGAATCAGCGCCACGCCGCAATCGGCAAAGAAGTTGAGCAACTCCTCCTCCATGAGCGTTTGCGGGGCTTCCTCATAGCTGATGATGGAGCGGTCGCCGTTGAGCGGCATCACGACGCTGACCGTCACGGGCCGCCAGGATCCGCGATAGAAGTTGACATACGTCCGACAGCCCTGCTTGGACAGCAGATCCCTGGCGTACGCCGATTCTTGTGAATCGTCCAAAAAGGTGCCGAGCTTGACGGGCATACCCATGCGGCCGAGCAACACGGGGGTGACCAGCGAGCCGCCGCCAAGCCCGATATGAAAGGAATCCGCACGCACCTCCTCGCCCCGATCGGGCAGATGCGTCAGACCCGTAAACAACAGATCGATGGTTAATCTGGAAACAGCGCCGATGCGGAGCATATGCGTCTCCTTACGAACTGCGATGTTCTCGCGGCAGACAAGCATATTTGGACTGCCTGATTCGATCACAATGCTGAATTGATAATTTCATCATATAGGGAAACGTTTTCCTGTCAACCGTTTTGCAAGCAAAAATTAATTGATATTGTGTTTGGATATCGTTTTCCTTGTCAGGGATGCAGGCGTTCTGCTATACTGGGTATGATCGATGGATTGCAAGCGATGATCTTTCATGTATGGGAGGATATAGGGTATGGCAACCGTGGATATCAAGTTTATCGCTTCCCGCGCGGGGGTTTCCCCGGCTACGGTTTCGCGCGTGCTCAACGGCACCAAGTCCGTAAGCCCGCAGCTCAAGCAGCAGGTGCTTTCCGCCGTGGACAAATACGATTATCACCCCAACATGATGGCGCGCGGGTTGATTATCCGCCGTTCCAATCTCATTGGCGTGGTCACGCCCAACGTTTCCAGCTATTTTCACGCGCGGATGATTGCCAGCGTGGAACAAGCGGCGGCGGAACGCGGGTACAACGTGATCGTATCCAACGTCAGCGGCGACTTCAAACAGGAAAGGGAGATTTTCCGCATCTTTCGGGAACGGCGCGTAGACGGCGTGGTGCTGATGCATGAAAACACTGCACAGGAACTCATAGAGCTGATGGAGATTGCCGAGGTGCCGATGGTGCTGGCCAGCACGAACGCGGCCGATTGCCCGCTGCCGACGGTTGGCATTGACGATCGGCGGGCCGCATACGACGCCACGGCCTATTTGCTGCGCCTGGGGCATCGGAAGCTGGGGGCGATTTTTAACGATTGTTACTCCCTGAACGTTCTGCGCCGCTTGGGTTTTACCGATGCGCTCAGCCAATACGGGCTTGTCCCCGATGCGCAATGGATGCGCGTGGGCGCGTGCCGCATCGCGGATGGCGAGCGCCTGGCTGCGCAGATTTTTTCGGGAAGCGAAACGCCGACCGCACTGTTCTGCGTCAGCGACGAGCAGGCGGTGGGGGCCGTCAACTATCTGCTGGAGCTGGGCTATCGCATCCCCGAGGACGTGTCCGTGGTGGGCTTTGACGATGTGGAACTGAGCACGGTGCTGCGGCCCAGGCTGACCACCGTGCGCCAGCCCATCGGCGAGATCGGCCGCAGGGCTGCCGAAATGCTGCTGGATCGGCTGAACGGCGGCACGCCGCCGCAAAGCGTGATCCTGCCCCATATGCTCATGACACGGGGCAGCGCGGCGCATGCGTCCGCATGACGTATTGCCATTTGCGGCTGCTATGATATAATAAGAAAAAACGGATTGGAGATGAAAAGATGCGGACTTTTGCTTGCTAGTTTTTCGGGCGCAACACGATAGGTTGTTTTAAGCGGTTCGCCGCCGATTGTTGTGCCTGCAAGCAAGAGAGTGCGCATGCTTTGATTTCATATCCGATCCATATGCTTGTTTCGGCATCGTTCTGCCGCAGCGTATGTTGGTTGTGGGAAAGCCGCTTTCTTGCAATCAACATTTTGTTTGCGGCAGGAGGACAATGCCATGTCACTTATTCGGGTTTCCAACCTTTCCTTTGCCTACGACGGCAGTTATGATTACATTTTTAAAAACGTCAGCTTCCAAATCGATACAGACTGGAAGCTTGGGTTCACGGGCAGAAACGGCAGAGGGAAAACAACATTTCTGAATCTATTGCGCGGGAAATATGCGTACACGGGAAGCATCAGCACAAATATCGGCTTTGATTATTTTCCGTACGAGGTTGCGGACAGCAGCGTGCAAACGACGGAAGTCATCGAGGCAATGCATCCTGCTTGTCAGCGCTGGCAGATTGTGCGCGAGCTGTCGCTGCTGGAGATGGACGAGGATGCGCTTTGCCGCCCGTTTGCATCCCTTTCCCACGGGGAGCAGACCAAGGTGCTGCTGGCCATGCTGTTTCTTGCGGATAATCGCTTTTTGCTGATCGACGAGCCCACCAACCATCTGGACTTGAAGGGGCGCGCGCTGGTCAGCAGGTACCTAAACAATAAGAAGGGGTTCATCCTTGTTTCCCATGACCGCGCGTTTCTGGATGGGTGCGTGGACCATATTCTGTCCATCAATAAAACCGATATCGAAATACAGAAGGGCAGCTTTTCCTCCTGGCTTGTCAACAAGGAACGGCAGGATCGGTATGAGCTTGCGCAAAACGAGAAGTTGCAGCGCGAGGTGCAGCGGCTAAAGGAGACGGTGAGGCAAAAAGCGGATTGGTCGGATCGTGCGGAGCGCAGAAAGATCGTCGCCGACCCGATGAAGGTGGACAACAAGCACGGAAACCGTCCCCTGCAGGGGGCCAAAGCCAAGAAGATGATGCAGCGCGCCAAGGCGATCGAAGCGCGGCAGCGAGCTGCCATCGAGGAAAAGTCCGCGCTGCTCAAAAACATCGAAAGCGCAGACGTTTTGAAGCTTTCGCAACTCGATTATCACGCAAACACCCTGGTTTCGCTCAACGATGTTTCAATTGCCTATGGTGAAAAAAGCATATGCAACAACATCACGTTTGCCATTCGCAAGGGAGACCGCATTGCGCTGGTCGGCAGGAACGGCGCGGGCAAATCCGGCATACTCAAATTGATCTGCGGCGAGGACATTCCGTACAGCGGCAATCTGGAAATTGGCAGCCGCTTAAAGATATCATACGTTTCGCAGGATACTTCGTCCTTGGCGGGCAACCTGTCGGACTATGCCATGCAGCATGGTATCGACGAAAGCCTGTTTAAGACGATTTTGCGCAAGTTCGACTTTTCACGGGAGCAGTTTGATCAGGATATGCGATTTTTCAGCGAGGGGCAGCGCAAAAAAGTGCTGATTGCCGGAAGCCTTTGCGAGAAGGCACATCTGCACGTTTGGGACGAGCCGCTGAATTTTATCGATGTGATATCCCGAATGCAGATTGAACGGCTGTTGGTCGAATGCAAGCCTACGCTGCTGTTTGTTGAGCACGACAGGATGTTTTGTGAGCAGATCGCAACGCGCACGGTGGAGCTGTAAGCAATTGGGCAGGAAATGCCGCAAGCGGGATGCAATATTTAATAGAACATCCGCTTGCGGATTTCCTCCTTCAGATGTCGCTTGCTGTTGAATATCAGCAGCAAGCCGACCATCAAAATGCAGGGTGTGAGCACATAGGGCGACCAGTTGAGATAGACCGCGCTTTTGAGGTAGAGATCGGTAGCAACCTCCACCACGATGGCCATCAGCCCCATGCAGCTTAAGCATATGATGAAGCGCGGGATAACCTGCTGTCCCCATGCCTTGCGGAACAGGTAAGCGCTCAACAGTAGCAGGCAGGAGGCCGCCAGGCTGATGGGGAATGCCAGCGGCAGAAACCAGCTTTGGTTGGCAATTTGCTCAATGGCAAGCAGGTAGGCCATGGCCGCCAGACAATCCAGCGCCAAAAAGGTCAAAAGGCGATACCGTTTGGCTATCAATGGCAGCACGAACCAGACCTCCATCAACAGCTCCGCGCCCAGCACATACAGCGACCATGACAACACGCCTTCGTTGCTGAGCCAATCGCTTAGCAATGTGACGATGATCGGAAGCAGCATAAAGGTGCTGATGAGCGCAGCCAGATACTTCCTGTCGATCCGCCGCATCAGGCGGTCGAGCTTGGGCGGATAGGGCATGACGCTGGGCTCTTTCCAAGCCATGCGGGGGTTGAGCACCTCCGTTTGGCAAAGCGGGCAGTATTTTTCGCTGTCGGCCAGCTCCACGCCGCAGTTGACACAATATGACATAGTTTCTCCTTATACCCGATTGTTGCTTTCAACCTTGACATGGATGCCCAGCTTGACAAGGTTTTTAAAAAACTCACGCTCCAGCCTGCTGTCGGTGATGGTGCGGGTGAAGCTGTAGTACAGCGTATCCCCGTAGGACAGCGCGGCGCTGACCACACGGTTGCGCGAAAGCGGGCCAAGCACAAGCTCCATTCTGGTTACATAGGCCGCCATCTCGTCGGGCACGCGGGTGTTGCCCAGGTTGGTCAGGATGGTCGATGTCTTGCGATCGCCCGCCCAGGAAAAGCCGATGCGGATGACCAGATTTTTGATAAACAGCGGCGTCATGCGAAGCACCGGGTTTTTCACCGTACGCACATTGGTGGCAAAGCGCGCGCCCAGGCGTTTCTTTGTGGCTTCCAGTCCCATATAACAATGCACCGCTTTGATGATTTCGTCAAGCGTGTACACGCCCAGCTTGGGGTCGATGCCCGGGTTGACATAGAGGGCAAAGTTGCGCAGGGTGTCGCTTGGGAAAAATGCGCGCAGGTTGACGGGGACGCACACCTTCACGGGCTTCATCCGACGGGTGGACTTGGTCTCGCGCCGTTGCAGCGTATCCACCGAAAGCAGCAGCACGGCCGTGAGGTACTCCGTCAATGTTGCACCCTTTTCCCGCGCGCGGCTCAATACCTCCGCTACGGGAATCATGCCCGTGGTGATGTGGATGTGATCGGGCGGTTCCTGATCGCCGCGGATGTAGAAGGCGTTGTCCTCACGGCGGGAGAGCGTCTCCTTGCCCGCATATTTTAAGAAAGCGTCCTCCAACTCCGACGGACGGGGCGGTTCCCCGCAATCGAGGATGTCCCCGCCGCGCGGAATGGCGACGCGGTATCTGAGCGTCAGATATTCCGCTACCAGCGTTTTAAAAAAGCACAAGCCGCCCGTGCCGTCGCTGAGCACATGGAAGACCTCCACAGCGATGCGGTTTGCATAGTAGCGCACCCGAAACAGGAAGCCGTTGTTTTCCTCCATATCCATGGCAACGCAGGGGTTGTTGACGTCGGGCTGCACCGTGGGCAGCGCTTCGGTATGCTCCAGATAGTGCCAAAACAGGCCGCGCCGAAGGCGCAGCGCAAAACCGGGGAATCTGGGCATGACGCGCCCAATGGCTTGCTGCAGGATATCGGGGTCCACGGGCTCCGTCAGTTGCGCGGAGAAACGGAACATGGCCATCCAGTCCCGTCGGCTGGCTGCGGGGTAAACCGTGGCGGCATTATCCAGCTTGAGCCACTGCGGCGTCGTTTTACTCATCCGCGCGCGCCTCAAGGAAGGTTTTGATTTCCGCGATGGCTTCGTTTGCCTCGGGAACGCCATAGAGTACATAAGCGTGCCACATGCCGTCAACCACGATAAGCTCGCAGTTGACATCGACTTTTCCGAGGTTCTCCGCCATGCGGCGGGAATCGTCCAGCAGGATTTCGTCCCCGCCCACATAGATTCTGGTGGGCGGCAGGCAGGAAAGGTCCCCAAACAGCGGGGAAATCAGCGGGTTGCATGCGTCCGTTGGCGCGTACGCCTCCGAAAAGCTCTGTAGTTCCTCAAACGTCAGCGATACGTCCACCTTGCGGTTGGTCTCATAGCTGTTGCCGCTCAACGTCAAATCCGTCCAGGGCGACAGTGCAACGATGCGCGCAGGCAGGGGCTTGAGCTGTTGCTTAAGCGCCAGGCACAGTGCAAAAACCAGCCCACCGCCTGCGGATTCGCCGATGAGCGAAATATCCCGATCTTGGAATCCCAGCCCGAGCAGATGATCGTAAGCGGCCAGCGCATCCTCCACGGCGGCGGGGAAGGGGTACTCGGGCGCCAGCCGATAGGCGATGCACATGGTGCGTATTTCCGCCTTGGCGGCCAAAACCCCCGCAAACCCGCGCGAGTAGCTTGCGCTGCCAGCCACATAGCCGCCGCCGTGCAGGTACAGGGCCACGCGGCGGTCGGACGGGTCCAAATCCTTGGGAACCGCCCAGGCTGCGGGCACGCCGTTCAAATCGAACTCGGTAAATTCCACCTTGCCGGAGACGGCTTTTGCCTCCAGCCCGCCCAAAGCCTCCTGAAGGCTACGCGAGGCGGTAATGCTGGATTTGGTCAGGATGGGTTTGATCAATCGAATCTGCTCGCGCAGTAGGGTGGAAATGATACTTGGCATAATCCTCCAATTTAGTTAAGATGCTTTCAAAGCCGAATAACCTATAATTGTATTATACCATAAACGAAATGTTTTATTTGTAAACTCTGTGCGGGATATTCATGTAACAAAAAGACACATTTGAGCGAATGCGCCCGAAAGGCAGCGTCGGGGCAAAAAAAGGCCCGCTATACGGCCATGCCGCCGATGTAGACGTGCTGCGGTTGCAGATTTGCATCGCAAACCAGAAAATCGGCATGCTTGCCCGCCTCGATGGAGCCAATCTCGCTTTCGCGGCCAATCGCTTGCGCGGGCAGCAGCGTTGCCGAAAGGATGGCCTGTTCCTTTGGAATGCCAAACGATATGGCGTTTTGCAGGCAGGCAAACAGATTGGTTGCGGAACCTGCAATGGTTCCGTCGGAAAGCTTTGCAATGCCATCCTGCAAATAGACGTACTGACCGCCAAGCGTATACCGACCGTCGGGCATGCCGCAGCAGCGCAGCGCATCGGACACAAGACAGATTCGATTGGGGAATAACCGAAACGCCATGCGCACGGCGCCCGGATGCACATGCAGCCCGTCGCAAATCAGCTCCGCACTCACATGCACCCGCTCGGACGCGGCGCCGATCACCCCGACATTGCGGTGGTGAATGGGAGGCATGGCGTTGAACAGATGCGTCAAATGCGTTGCCCCCGCGTCAAATGCGGCTGAAGCGGCATCGTAATCGGCGTTGGTATGCGCAATGGAAACGGTGCACAGTTTGCTCGCCCGCTCAATAAACGCTACAGCGCCATTCAGCTCGGGCGCAATGTCAACGATGCGCACCAGGCCGCCGCAAGCCTCGTAAAGGCGTTGAAAGGCGGGAAAATCGGGCAGCTTGAGATAAGCGCCGTTTTGCGCGCCTTTCTTTTTCTCGGAAAAGAACGGCCCTTCCATATGGACGCCCATCACACGCGCACAGCCGATCGGTCGATCTTCGGACAACGCTTTGGCGGTGGCAAAGGCATGCCCAAGCGTTTCATACGGGAGCGTTGCGGAGGTGGGCGCAAAAGAGGTGACGCCGTGCCTGGCAAGATACGCCGCCATGCGCGTTAAGCCCGCAAGGTCGCCATCGGAAAAATCGGCGTCGCAAGCGCCATGCGTATGGATATCGACCAATCCCGGAATGACGTATGCGCCGCCAAGGTCCACGGCGTCCGCCGAGCAGGCGAGCGGAAGCAGATCGACAAACCGCCCGTTTTCCACGCAAAACCCGCCGTGAACGAACGACGCTTGCGCGGTGAAGATATACGCGTTTTGGTAGAGCATGGCGCGCCTCCTTGTTCGATATCAGTATACGACAACGCGCCGTGGGACGCACGCATTTTTTATGCAATATATTCATGAATGTCAAAGGGCGCACGCATTGTTTGCGCGCATGGAATGTGTTAGATTGTTTTCAAGAATCCTGTCAAAACTGCGGGCAAGCGCACTTCAAAAACGGAAAAGCATGAAAGCGAGAAATGATGTGAATCGGCAGCACAACATAACACAGGAACGTTTGCGGCGCATATGGACGCTTGTTTTCTTTTCCGTGCTTACGGTGTTAAGGAACCTAATTTGGGCGCTGCCGTCGCCGCTGATGCAGGTCATCACGTCGGAGATGGGCATCAGCTATGCGCGCGGCGGCATGCTGATGTATGTCGTTACGATCATGATGGGCGTTTTTATGCTGATTGGGAGCTTGCTGATCGACCGCATAGGCGCGGTCAAGGCGATGTGGATATCCATGCTTTGCTTTGCAGCCGACGGGGCCGTCGCCATGGCGGCGCGTTCCTATGCGCTGCTGTTGATGGGCAGGGTGATGAGCGGCATCGGTTACGGGCTCAGCGCGTGCGCGCTGGCTGTGATGGTAGCGGAGCGGTTTAAGCCTGGCAGCAGGCTGGCCGTCAACAGCTTCAATGCCGCCATGAACTCCATCGGCCTGATTATCGCGTATGCCGTTACAATCCCGCTGTATCAGGGCCTTGCAAAAGGGTCCTGGCAGATGCTGCTGCTGATTTGGTCGGCGTGCATACTGCTGCTTTGCGTGGCGTTTATCATCATGGAACGGCGGTTGCGCATGCCCGACAAAGCGATTGGGTCGTCAGTGTCCAATGATATCAGGGATAACCCAATACCAAACCGATCAAATAGCAAGTTGAGTATCCTGCTTGCGCTTGGGTTTCGGCAGACGCGCTGCATGATCGTTGCCATGTTTGGCGGCATGTGGTGCTTCACCTGCTTTAACACCTATCTGCCGATGGTACTGGAGCAAACGCGCGGCATCAGCGCCGCTGTCGCCAGCGCCGCGGGCAGCCTGATTTCTGTCGGGAGCCTGCTTGGCTGCCTGTTCTGCGCTCTGCGGCGCGGCGGCATCCGCAAACCGCGCGCCATGATGCTGTTGCTGGTAGCGGGACTTGCCGTGACAACGTTTGGCGCCGTATTGATGCGCGGCATACCGATGTGGGCGTGCATTTGCCTGCTCGGCTTTTGCTTTACGGCATGGAGCACGATGGCAGGCACCTCCATCATGTGTGCGCCCGGGATGACGCCCAAGGTCTACGGCGCCGCGAACGCGTTATATCTGGGCGTTGGCAGCATCTGTACGTTTTTGGTACCCGCTGTGTTTGACGGCATCCAGCAGGCTGCGGGCATGGACAGGGCCCTGCTGTTTTTTTGCGGGCTGACGGTGTTGTGCGTTGGCGGCATGCTGTTCTATCCGCGGGATGATCGATTGCCAAGTTAGACGGAGCATTTCGATTCGGCTGCGGTTTTGCATATCACGTTTCATCGTATCGATCGGACGGCGGATTGCCTTCTCGGCGTCATTGCACTATAATACAGGCAGGGCAATGACTTTTTTGCCATATCAGAGGAGGATACGTTTATGGAAAATTGCGGAATCAGCCGCTGGGACGACCCAAAGCTCATCAACGAGCAACTGAAAGCTTTGACGGATCAGCCGATTTGGGAGGTCAGCGACGCGTATTATAGCAGCCACATTGCGCCGTATTACAACGAAACGTGCAAAAAATCCTCCGAGGTGTTCAGCAAAACCAAGGAGTTGATACCCGGCGGCGTGCAGCACAACCTTGCGTTCAACAAGCCCTATCCGCTCTGCTTTGAGCGGGCGGAGGGCGCGTACCTGTACGATATCGACGGCAACGCTTACATCGACTTTCTGCAGGCGGGCGGTCCGACCATACTCGGCAGCAACCCGCCCGCCGTGCGCAACGCCGTCATTGAGCTGTTGAATACCTGCGGGCCGACCATCGGGCTGCTGCACGAAACGGAGCTCAAGCTGGCTCAACTGATACACGAGTGCGTGCCGAGCGTGGAGATGTTCCGCATGCTTGGCAGCGGTACGGAGGCTGTGATGGCCTCGCTGCGGATTGCGCGCATTGCCACGGGGAAGAAGCGCATCATCAAAATCGGCGGCGATTACCACGGCTGGTCCGATCAGATGGTCTACGGGCTCAAGCTCCCCGGCAGCAGGCACCTGCTGGAATCGCACGGCATTCCCAAACAGTGCTACGCCTTGACCGACGAGGTGCGTCCCAACGATTTGGATATGCTCGAATACATGCTCAAGCGCAACCGCCTGCGCGGCGGCACGGCGGGCGTGATTGTGGAGCCCGTCGGGCCCGAAAGCGGCACGCGCCCGCAGGCGTGGGATTACAACAAGAATGTACGCGCCCTGTGCGATCGGTACGGCGCGCTGCTGATATTCGATGAGGTGGTAACGGGCTTCCGCGTGGCGCTTTCGGGCGCGCAGGGGTATTTTGATGTGGTGCCCGATTTAACCGTGTTTGGCAAGATCATCGCGGGTGGCTATCCCGGCGCGGGCGGCGTCGGCGGCAAGAAGGAGTACGCCTCGCTCATGGCGGCGGGCATCGGCACCCTCAAGCACCGCGCCTATGTGGGCGGCACATTGGCCGCAGCGCCCATCTCTGCATTGGCGGGATATGTGGCCATACAGGAGATCAAGCGCACCAATGCTTGCGAAAAGGCGGGGCGCGCAGGCGACCGCCTGACGGACGGGCTGAAGCGGCTGATGGAAACGTACAAGCTGCCCTATGTGGTGTACAACCAGGGGTCAATCGTACATGTGGAGTGCGCGGCGGCCATGAGCTATGATTTTTCATCCAAATGCTTTCTCAAATCCGCTTTGCAGCTACTGAAATACAAAGATATGATCGTTACACGCAAGGAATCGATGGAGCGCATGGGCGCTGCCTACATGTCCAACGGCCTTGTGACGCTTGGCGGCAGCCGCATGTATACGTCCCTGGCCGATACCGACGATATCATCGACGAGGCGCTCAACCGCTTCGAAAACGTGTTCAAGCATGTGGTCAAAACGGACAAGGGACTGCTGAAATAGCCCTTTACCCAATGTCATGATATGCATAAAGGCTGCGCACGGTTATGCTGCGCAGCTTGTTGCATTGTGTGCTTACGCTGTCTTTGCGGCACGGCGCGTCAGACACATAGGAATTGACGCGGCGCTTTGGGGCATGTTATGATATATTAACTGCGATTTTTGGGGAGAAACAATATGAATTTTGATACCCTCATTTCCGATAAGGTCAAAAACATCCCGCCGTCGGGGATTCGGAAGTATTTCGATTTACTGGACGATACGCATATCAGCCTGGGCGTTGGCGAACCCGATTTTCCCACGCCCGACCGCATCCGTGAATATGTTGCCAACCGCCTCAAAAGCGGGCGCGTGGCTTACACCAGCAACTCGGGTGATCCGTATCTGAGGGAGCTGATCATACGGTACCTGGCTGATCGCTACGATATCCACGGCTATGACTCGGTCGATCAGGTGCTCATCACCGTGGGCGCAAGCCAGGCCATCGACCTGGCCATGCGCGCCATATTGTCGCCGGGCGACGAGGTGATCGTGCACGAGCCGATCTATGTTTCCTACACCCCCGCCATCGAGCTGGCAGGCGGCAAGGCGGTTACGGTGGTGACGAAGGCGGAGGATCGGTTTCGGCTGAAGGCCGATGCGCTCAAGGCGGCCATCACGCCCAAAACAAAGGCGATTTTGCTGGCGTTTCCGAGCAACCCCACGGGCGCCAT
>CAZRIT010000023.1:0-8187 GCA_964600225.1 uncultured Oscillospiraceae bacterium
TGTCGGGGGGCCGTAAGGGGGAAATCGGAATCCCCCTCGGCCCCCCGACGTATACCGCTGTGCTGAAAAACCGCATACGCCTTTCTAGCGCGGACAAAACCGACCAATGCCCCGCAGCAGCGGCGTAGGCACGTTGTTCCCTGCGGGAACAAAGACTCCTCGCTAGCGCTCGGAATGACACACAGCGGATTGTCATGCTGCAGCGTGCAGCCTTCCTCCACCGTGTCATTCTGCGGCGCGCAGCCTTTCCACGTGTCATTCTACTCCGCGCCTAAGACCGCGCTACGCGCGGGGGCAGAGCACGCGTCTGCGGTCGCAATGAGGCGCGCAGCGACGAAGAATCTTATATGTACGCGCACTTCCGCTCGCTATATTTACCCGCAAATCTCCTGCTGCACCTTCTTGGGCAGCTTTTTGAGCACCAGCTCGTACGCCATGTCGCACATGCCC
Organism: uncultured Oscillospiraceae bacterium; assembly: GCA_964600225.1. Lineage (GTDB taxonomy): Bacteria > Bacillota > Clostridia > Christensenellales > CAG-138 > CAZRIT01. The sequence goes on from CAZRIT010000023.1 coordinate 451, forward strand.
TTGAGCATATCGTCGGGCACCGCGCCGTCGAGGAATACGCTGTTCCAGTGCGCCTTGTTGCAGTAAAAGCCGGGTATGACGTCAGGATATTGGCTGCGCAACAACTCCGCAAGCTGCGGCTCACACTTGAGCGTCACCAGCGTGCGCTCGTTGTACGCGGGGTATGTGGGCCCGGGCGTGCACACGGCGGCAAACATCTTGCCGCGTATCATGTACCGAAACCACTCCCACTCGGCCTTATAATCCTTTTCCACGCCCGCCTTGGACAGTAGATATTCGTCCAGCCATTCGTAACGATTCATAGAAACCCTCCGCATCGAATGATACCTACAGTATAGCATCCGCATGCGCCCGTTCCAACAAAAAAGCGCCGCAAGGAGCGAACGCAGCCAAGAAGGGTTCTTTTTACGGCGGAATGAACCGTAAGGAGCGAACGCAGCTAAGAAGGGTTCCTTTTGCGGCGGAATGAACCGTTTATGCGGCAGGCGTCTTTTCCGAAAGCAGCCGATCCCAGCCTGCCGTGCGCAGCATGAAGATCAGCCCGCCAAAGAGCGTCATGCCTAGGCTGCGGTATTGAAAATAGAAATGATCGGCGGTGGGGTTTGCGGCAACGAGAAACCAGATGTATGGCAGCAGCGCGATCGCCGGATAAGGCAGGTTATCGATGAAGGCGCGCTTGTGCGGACGGTTTTTGATGAGAGCGGCGACATACAACGCAACAAGGAGCCCTTCGATGATCAGCGGCAAAAGATCCACGATGTTGATGGTGCAATAGAACACCGCTTCCAATCCGCGCCATTTGCCGCCCTCGCCGTGCGCAGGCGAAAGCCAGTATAACAGGCGGTTCCAGCCGTTTTCCAGTGCGTTGTACGGCGTCAATACGGTCGTGAGCAGCATTTTGATCAGCCATGCGCCCGCATACCCGATAAACCAGCTTAGAAAACAGGCGCCGAGCAGCCGCCAAATGTCATGGGCGGGGCGGGCGGCTTGCTGTCTGCAAAGGAGCAACATCAGTGCGGGCAGCCCGAACGTGATAAGCGGCGCCGTATAAAAATCGAATATCTGCGTCGCCATGCCGATGGTGAAAAACAGCATTGGCGTCGTAAAGCGTTTGCCTTGTACCGATGGCACGGACAGCATGCCGAGCATGGCGATGTAAAAGCATGCGCTGTATTGAAAGCAGGAGGCAATCACCAATGGATTCAGCTGTGAAATGGCCGCAAAAAAAGCCAGCGTAATCAGCGCGCTTTTCGTCTGCCGATACAGCATGACGGAAACCGCGCCCAACAGCAGGAAAAAGCCCCATTGGATGCATTGCCGTATATCCATATAGTTCATCATGGCCAGCAATGGGCGCACATACATGCGAAAGCCCATCCAATAGCGCACATAATGCGTATCCGGCGGAAGTGTTTCGTTCAACAATCGCTCTGTCTGTAAAAACAGTTCCTCGGAGGGCGGGAGCGTCGACCTGCCGGGGTTTGTCAGCACGGCGGCAGGGTCGGTACGCGTATCCATATAGTAACTGTAAGTGAGGATGTAGTTCTCGGAATAATGATCCAGCTTGCTGCGCGGGTGCCCGTCGTACAGCACGCCGGGGGAGACGCCCTCGCTGATGAGCTGCGGCATGGATTCCTTCAGATGCGTTCGCACCGCTTGCTGCGGCACGAGTCCCGCCAAAAATTGCAGCAATAGCGCCAGACAAGTGATGACCAGCGCCAAAAGTGCGTAGGTTGCGATGGTGCGAGCGATGCGCAAACCGAGCCTCCCATGCCGATGGCGTGACGCGTACAAACGATGACGGGAACCATCGGTTTGCGCACGGACGCGGCGTCGATATGAGCACAGGTTAACCTGAAACAGGTTAAAAGTCAATAACCTAAATTAGGTTAACTATAGTCAGCTTTGTGAGGGGAAAGCTTATGTATCAAAGAATTCGGGACATGCGTGAGGATCACGATCTAACTCAGGCGAAGCTGGCAAAAATGCTGGGTATGTCACAGACGGGCTATTCAAAATACGAAACGGGAGAAAACGATATCCCCACGCAGGTGCTCATCAAGCTGGCGCGGCTGTATCAAACGAGCATCGATTATCTGCTGGGAGAAACCGACGACAGAAGGCGCTTGGGAAACAAAGGATAATACGGCAAATAAAACAACAGCCCCTGCGTGCCGCAAAAGCGGCGGACGGGGGCTGCTGCACACAAAAAACACAGCGATTTGACGATGGATTCGCGCATCGCCGCGTCGGGTGCGCGCTTACAGGTACGTTTCGGCGTACGCGGCGTCGATGGTGACGATGCTCTTGCCTGCCATACGCTTTTCGGTGCTTTGCAGGTGCTTGGCGGCATAGGCGTTGACATCCTGCTTCATCAGCTCGAAGGTTTTGTCCTCGCCGCTTTTCTTGGCAATGGCAGCCGCGGCCACCGCTTGTGCATCCTGACGGCGGATGACGACGATGCCGTCCATATCGCCCACCAGAATGTCGCCGGGGAACACCACCTGCCCGCCGCACGAAACGGGGACGTTCACCTCGCCGGGTCCGAACTTGAAGGGCCCTTGCGGCGTGATACCCTTGGCGTACACGGGCATGCTGAGGCTTTGGATGCCGTCAAGATCGCGCAGGCACCCGTCCACAACGACGCCTGCCAGGCCCTTCATGCAGGCAAAGCGCAGCATGATCTCTCCCGCCAATGAACGCTCCATGGAGCCGCCGCCGTCCACGACGATGATATCGCCCGGCTGCGCCATATCCAGCGCCTGATGGAACATCAGGTTATCGCCGACGGGCGCTTTGACGGTGATGGCCGTGCCAATCATGCTTTCCACACGGTTTAGCGGGGAGATGGAGGAGTGCATGCAATACAGGGGGTTCATCTCGTCGTTGATGTTGCTGGAGGGCAGGCCCCGAAACGCCTCAATCACGGCGGGATCGGGGCGGGGCGCCTTGTTGAAAATACGAAGTCCGATTGTTACTGTCATCTTGTTTCTCCTGTTTCTGAATCAATAGCGTCCATATTTGATCAAGCGCGTTACGCAACCGAGCCGTTGCCGCTGTTGCCTGCCAGACCGTGGCGGGCCATGACGGAGGCGATGACCTCGATGGCCTCGTCCAGCAGCGGTTCGGTGAAGGTGGCCATCAGGCTGCAGCGCAGCAGGCAGTTGCCGGGTTCGCAGGCGGGCGGCAGGACGGGGTTGAGGTAGACGCCCAGATCATACATCTCCTTGGCGATGGCCAGCGTTTCGTACACATCGTAGGTGTAGAAGGGCACGATGGGCGTTTCGGCCTCCAGCACGGAGACGCCGCGCGCCGTGAGCCCGTGGCGGAGGTAGCGCGCCAGCGCGTTGAGCCGTTCCACACGCTGCGGCTCGCTTTTGAGCAGGCGCAGCGCCGCCAGCGTCGATGCACATGAGGCAGGCGGGATGGAGGCGCTGAAGATATAGGAACGCGCCTTGTGGCGGATGAAATCGATGATTCGTTCGGAGCCCGTGCAGTAACCGCCAAGCCCCGCCAGCGACTTGGAGAACGTGCCGATGACCAGATCGACTTGATCCGTCAGGCCAAAGTGCGCCGCGGTGCCGCGCCCGTTGGGGCCGATGACGCCAAGGCCGTGCGCATCGTCAATCATGACGCCCGCGCCGTAGCGCTTGGCCATCTCCACAATATCGGGCAGGGGGCAGATATCGCCGCTCATGCTGAACACACCGTCGGTGATGATGACCTTGCCCACGTTGTCGGGTTGGTTTTTGAGCACCGATTCCAAATCGTCCATGTCGTTGTGGCGGTAGCGCGCCATCCTGCCGTAGGAGAGCTTGCAGCCATCGTAGATGCTGGCGTGGTTCTCACGGTCGCAGATGGCCACGTCGCTGCGGCCGATGATGGCGGAGATGACGCCAAGGTTGGTTTGATAGCCCGTGGAGAAGGTCAACGCGGATTCGTAGCCGATAAACTCCGCCAGTTCCCGTTCCAGCTCGGCGTGCAGGTTGAGCGTGCCGTTGAGGAAGCGCGAGCCCGAGCAGCCCGTGCCGTAGCGCTCGATGGCTTCCATGCCCGCGCGCTTGACCGTATCGTCAATGGTCAAACCGAGATAGTTATTGGAGCCAAGCATGATGCGCCGCTTGCCCTCCATGGTTACCACCGTATCCTGCCTGGACTGCAGCTCGTGATGATAGGGATAGATACCCTTTTCCTTGAGCTCGGTGGCCAGGGACGGCGCGTCGCATTTATCGAAAATATGCATGTGTACTACTCCTAACTTGCTTGACTAACAACAAAAGCCACCTGTGCGGGTGGCCTTTTTTGCTGGCGGAGAGACTGGGATTCGAACCCAGGGTCCCTTTCGGGACACAGCATTTCGAGTGCTGCACCATCGACCACTCGGACATCTCTCCAAAGAGACGGTTGGATTTGCTCCAAGCGACAATCAGTATACTAGAATACAGATCAAATTGCAACGTTTTCAGCAAAAATTGCACTTGGATTCCTGTGATGCCACCCTTTGGTCGAGGGCTTTTGGGCGGATCGTCAATTGACAGATGCGCGCTTTCCCACTAGAATGGAAGGAGCTTTGGGAGGTGCGGCATGCAGCAAAAAACTCCGTCTCATAAGGGCGTTTGGATCGCAATCGGCGTGTGCGCGGCAATGCTTGCGGCGCTGGTGATTGTCAACCTCGCAAGCGACGGCCGCGCGCCGAACGCGAAAATTGCCGCGGCGGACGCAGCCCACGCGCCGACCCCTGCCCCGACGCCGACCGCCGCGCCGACCGCCGTTGTCTCGCCCACGGCCGCGCCGACGCCGCCGCCCACCCCCGCGCCCACGCCCGCAACAGGTTCCGAAACTTTTACGCTGCGGTTTGTGGGGGATTTGATGTGCTGCGAATATCAGATGAACGACGCCATCCAAGCCGACGGCAGCTATGATTTTACCAAGCACTTTGCGGCCATCAAGCCCGAATTGCAGGGCGCGGACGTGCTGATCGGCAATTTTGAAACCAGCCTCTATCCCGATGTGCCCGTCCATGGCACCATGCGCGGCTTCAACGCACCCGAGGCGTACGCCGACGCTGTGGCCGACTGCGGGTTTGATATTCTCTATACCGCCAACAACCATACGCTGGATTATCTGGCGCCCGGGGCGTTTGCCACCATCAACAGCCTCGAAAAGCACGGCTTTGTGCAGATCGGCCTCAACCGCACCGTGCAGGATGTGCAGAACATCTACATCCGCGAGGTGCGCGGCGTGCCCGTGGCGTTTTTGGCCTATGCTGACCGCTCCAATAAGACCGAGATCGAGCTGGACGGGCAGGACGCAAGCTGGATACTCAACTTCCGCACCGATGCACGCGTGGCCGCCGACGCGGCAAAAGCGCGCGAGCTTGGCGCCAAGGTGGTGGTCATGTACCTGCACGATGGCGACGAAAAGACGTCCGAACCCAACCGCAGCCAGCGGGAGGCCGCCGCACAGGCGTTCGACGCGGGTGTGGATATTCTCATCATGAGCCACACGCATTCGCTGCTGCCGATGGAGAAAAAGACCGTTACGGTCGATGGCAGGGAGAAGCAGGTGTTCTGCGCATGGGGCTTGGGCAACTTTATGTCCAGCGCCATCCATAAGGAAAGCCTCAACAACATCATTTTAAACCTGGCCATCACCTACGATTGGGAGAAGGACGCGTTGACCGATATCGACGCAAGCTACCTTTTGACCTACACCTACAACTACTATAACGAGCAAAAGATCATGTCGTTTTCCATTGTGCCGTTGATGCAGGCGCTGGAGGATTTTACCATAGTCGATCCGCGCACGCGCTACGATTTGGATCGGTTTGAAGCCGCTTACAGAAACATGCTCAAGCGCATCGGCACCGACGCGGCCGAAAGCGTTGCCACCTTCCATCCCGACGCTGCCGCGGCCAAGTCCACGGCCGACGCGCCCGCTGCGGGCGCCTGACGGATGCGTTTGCGTTTACGCGTTGACTTCACGAACGGATTAGGCTAAACTGATAAAGTATGCAAAAGGAATGGTATCAAATCAAGGGCGGACAACGGCTGGAAGGCACCGTCACGGTCAGCGGCGCAAAGAATGCGTCGGTTGCCATCATTCCCGCCGCCATTCTGGCGGGGGAAACCTGCGTACTCGAAAATTTACCGCATATCGACGATGTACAAAGCCTCCAAAGCATCCTCACGGGCATTGGCGTATCGGTGGACTTTACCGATGGCGACTGCATGCGCATCGACCCGCGTCCGCTCAAAACCACACAGGTGCTCGGCCCTGCCGTCAGCAGCATGCGCGCCTCCTATTACCTGCTTGGCGCCATGCTCGGCCGCTACGGCGAGGTGGAGCTGGCGCTGCCGGGCGGCTGCGTCATCGGCGCGCGCCCCATCGATCAGCATGTCAAGGGCATGCGCGCGCTGGGGGCCACGGTCGTTGTCAACGAAAACACCAATACCCTGCGCGCCACCGCCAAAAAGCTGCATGGCGCGGATATCTATTTTGACGTCACCAGCGTGGGCGCCACCATCAATATCATGCTCGCGGCCGTCTGTGCCGAGGGCCAGACCATCCTCAACAATGTCGCCAAGGAACCGCATGTGGTCGACGTGGCCAACTTCCTCAATATGATGGGCGCGTCCGTCAAGGGCGCGGGCACGGATATGATCCGCATCATGGGCCGTCCCAAGCTGCACGGCTGCGGCTATGCGGTGATCCCCGACCAGATCGAGGCGGGCACGTTCATGATTGCCGCCGCCGCCACGCGCGGCGATGTGGTCATCAAAAACATCATTCCCACGCATATGGAGGCAGTGTCCGCCAAGCTCATGGAGAGCGGCGCGCGCGTCATCGAGGGCGACGACGGGCGCGATTTCTTCTTGCGCGTGGTCATGGAGGACCGTCCGCGTGCCATCAACGTCAAAACCCTGCCGTATCCCGGCTTTCCCACCGATTTGCAGCAGCCCATTATGGCCTACCTGTGCGCGGGCAACGGCACCTCCACCATCAGCGAAACGATCTTTGAAAACCGCTTCAACCATGTGCGGGAGCTAAGGCGCATGGGCGCTTCCATCAGCGTCAAGGATCGCAACGCGCACGTCAAGGGCATCAACGCCCTCAAGGGCGCCAACATCTATGCCAGCGACCTGCGCGCGGGCGCATCGCTGATTGTCGCGGGGCTGGCCGCAAGCGGCACCACCAATGTGCACAACATCCACTTCATCGACCGTGGCTACGAATACCTCGATACGAAGCTGCGCGCCATCGGCGCCGAGATCGAGCGCAAGACCGAGAAGTAGCGGGGGACGGGGTGCGGAGGACGGAAGCACGAAGGGATGGAAGGACGAAAGGACGGAAGGACGGGTTGTTCCTTTCTTTGAAAAGAAAGGAACCGAAAGAAACTTATAAATAAAAAACGCAAGAAGTATTGAGAAGGGCACAGGCCCTTTTGTTAGCTGTATGGCTGAGTGTGCCGCCACTCCAAACCAACATCGTTGTCATCCTGAGCCGACGCCGCAGCGTCGCCCTGAGGCGTCTCCCGCCGAAGGGGTTTGCGAAGGATCTGTCCCGCCGCAGCGGACGCAAGCAACGTTCCTCGCTAACGCTCGGAAAGATTCTTCGTCGCTACGCTCCTCAGAATGACAATGGGAAAAAGCTACGCTCCTCGAAATGACAACGGGAAAAAGCTACGCTCCTCAGAATGATAACGCGCTTCGTGTCATTCCGAGCGTTAGCGAGGAA
>CAZRIT010000023.1:8287-24303 GCA_964600225.1 uncultured Oscillospiraceae bacterium
GAATGATAACGCGCTTCGTGTCATTCCGAGCGTTAGCGAGGAATCTTGAAGGCAGCGTATAGGCGCTGGATTTTTTGTCACTTTGCTCCTTGGAATGATATTACGAAGTTTTTCTGCCTACTCTTTTTTCAAAAAGAGTAGGTCGTTGTTCTTCAACACATCCACACAAAAACGGATGCGGGGGTTTCCCGCATCCGTTTGCATGTCTTGGCCCGCAAAGCCGCCGTCAGGCGGCGTCGGGCAGCGCTTCGGTATCGTCCACGGTGTCCGCGGAGTCGTCAAGCGCGTCCACGGCGTCGCCCTCCGCGCAGAAATCGCACGGATCGTAGCGGTGGGCGTTGATGGCGTCGTCGATGCTGCCCGAGAACAGGTTGGCTTTGCTCGTTCTGGCCAGCGCGTTGCAGGCGCGGTCGAAGTGGTAGGACTTGCCGTAGCGCGTCCAGTAGATATCGCCGTTGGCGACGACGGCGTCCTGCTTGAGCTGTTCAACCTCCTCGGCCGAGGGCTGCTTATAATCCACGGATGTGGCCGTAGCGCCGACAAACAGCGCAACAAAGGCCGCCAGCAGGATGGTCTTGAGCTTTTTGTTCATGTTCTTGGACTTGAGCAGCAGCAGGATGCCGATGGGCACAAAGCACACCAGCGTCATGATGACGCCAAGCTGATGATAGACGGTGCGCACAAACGCGCTGTCGGACAGGCAGGGGCTGATGGCGTTGGACTTTTTCCAAAGCTGCGCGGCCACGATGCACAGCACCGCGTCGAGTACCAGCATGCCAATCAGCAGCAGGCATTCGGGATCGGCCCAGGTCTGCGTCGGGCTGGCGTTGAGCGCCACGGTGCGCAGCGCAAAGAATGCTCCGACCTCCGCGCCGATGGCCAGCACCCACAGGATGATGGCGGCGATGCGCAGGCCCTTGACCTGCTTCTTTTCCGCTTCCGAAATCTTTTTGACCACGCGCTGTTTCTTGGCCTTCTCGGGCGCGTCGTTCTCGCGCTCGGCCACGTCGGCCTCCTCGACCTCTCTGGTTTGCGCGCTGCCGCTCTTCTTGGCGTCCGCGAGTTTCTTGGCCTTGGCTGCCTTCTTGGCTGCTTCCGCCTTCACGTCGTCGGACACCGCTTTTTTGGTGCTCTTTTTCTCCATAATACTTGTGTCTCCTCCCCAATCACATATTGTAGCCACCCTTGTAGCGTGGGCATAGGTATCTAACTATCAGTATAACAATCTCCCTGCCCGATTGCAAGGTGCATGTCACACGGCGGACGGCCGATTTTTGGTTACAATGTCATGGGTTGAGGCCCTTGAGCGCGTCCACGGTGAAGACGCCGTCCTTGCGGATGAGCTTGTCATCAAACCAGATTTCGCCGCCGCCGCACGCGGCCGTCTGGATGCATACGATATCCAGATGCAGCGAGGATTTGTTGCCGTTACTCGCGTCGTCGTAGGAACTGCCGGGGGTCAGGTGGAAGGAGCCGCCGATCTTTTCGTCGTAGAGGGTGTTGCCGATGGCGCGGGTGACGGCGTTGTTCACGCCGATGGCGAACTCGCCCAGATAGCGCGCGCCCTCGTCGGCGTCGAGCATTTCGTTAAAGCCCGCCGTATCGCCATCGCAGGTGGCCTCGACGATGCGGCCGTTCCGAAACACGAGGCGGGGGTTGTTGAACTTTTTGCCGTAGCGCATGGCGGCGGTGTTATACTGCACCACGCCGTTGGCGCTGTCGCGCACGGGCGCGGTGTACACCTCGCCGTCGGGGATGTTGACCTTACCGCAGCAGGGAATGACGGGGATGCCCTTGATGGAAAACGTGATGTCGGTGCCGGGGCCGACGATGCGCACTTTGTCGGTCTGCTCCATCAGTTTTTTGAGCGGCTGCATTTCCCTTTCCATTAGGTCGTAATCGACCAGCGCGGCGGACAGGAAGAACTCGTAAAAATCGTCGTAGCACATGCCCGCCTTTTGTGCATCGGCCATGGTGGGCCAGTGCAGGTAGACCCAGCGGCGCTCGTTGATGATGCGCTCGCGCAGGGCCCGCCGCTCGTTGCGGTAGATCTGCATGGCTTTGGCGTTGGCGCCCGAAAGCTCCGCGTCGTTTTCGTCCACGCCGATGTCGATGTGCTTGGCCACATGATCCCAGTATTTGTTTTCCCACTCGAGCTGCTTGTGGATGGCGTCCATGGCGGCCTCGGGTTTGTTGGGGTCGATAAAGCCGAAAAACAGGCGGGTCAGCTCGTCGTCGCTGAGCTTGACGACGGGGACTGCGCCGATGCGCTGCGCAGCCAGCATCAGCTCCTTGACCAAAGGCTTGGCGGGCAGGCCGCAGTTGAGCTCAAGCAGCTCCCCCGACTTGGCCTCGATGGCGTCGTTGACCAGATATTCGGCCAAAAGTTTCAGTCGTTCATCCCTCATGGTGTCCTCCTCGTATTTTGGATAGCGCGCGCTTCAACGGCGCGGGTTCCTCTGTATCTTTGCCGTGGTCGGGTGCGTCGAGCGGCGGGTGCGTCTTGATGAGCCGATCGTAGCGCTCGACCGCGCGGCTGACGATATCGATCCACGGAGAATAGATGCTTTCGCGCGCGTTTTGGCCCATCCGCAGGCATTTTGCGGGGTTGTCGAGCGCGGTTTTGAGCGCATGGGCAAGGCTTTCGGTCGCATCCTCGCACAACAAGCCGTTGACCCCGTCGGTGACAGGCTCCGCCGCAGCGCTGCCAAGCACCGTAACGCTGGGGGTCTGCATGGCGGCGGCCTCGCGCACGACCATGCCCGACGTATCGTACAGCGACGGGAACACAAACAGCGTCGCCGCCTCGTACAGCCCGTACAGCAGGCTTTCATCGGTGACGTGGCCCGTCAGGATCGTATCGCTGCCGATGCCCAGCTCCTCGGCCTTTTGCACAATGGCGCGCGCATCGGGCCCCTGCCCCGTCAGCACCAGCGTAAAACGCGCCCCATCGGCCTTGAGCAAAGCGCACGCTTCGAGAATGCGCAGGATGTTCTTCTTCCAGTTGAGCTGCCCGCAGTAGAACAGCACGCGGCTGTCGGGCAGGTGAAAGCGCTGCCGCGCCGCATCGCGGTTTTGGGCCGACGGGCGCACGTTGGGCGTGCCGTTTGGCATCACCGTGATATCGCCCTTGTAGCCGTAATCGTGCAGGGTGTCGGCCGAGCTTTGGCTCACCGCCCAAACCTCGTCGCAGCGCTCGTAAAAATTGACGATGAAGCGCACGCCGATATCGGCCAGCATATCGGTCTTGGTCAGGTGATAGAAATCGTCATAGTAGCGCGAGTGGAACGTGCCCACCACGGGCACGTTCATGCGGCGGCCCTGGCGGAGGGCCTCCTGCCCCGCGATAAACGGGCTGTGGGCGTGGATGATATCCAGCTCAATGCGGTTCATGCGCGCCTCGTAGTGCGGGTCCAGCAGCGGCAGCCCCGTGTTGTACTGGCGCTGCATGGGCACGTTGACGCTCAAAAACTCCACCAGCTCATACGGCAGCCCGCCGCGATAGCCCGTATCCGCCATGGGCGCTACCACATAGCAATCGTGCCCAAGGCTTGGCAGAAGCGCCGCGTAGTTGGATACCACGCGCCCCACGCCATCCACAATGGGCAGAAACGTATCGGTAAACTGTGCAATTCGCATGTGCATCCCTCCGTTTTGTGCGTGTCGTCCGCCGTGCGGGCGGGACGCTCATCGCTCATGACGCAGTTTGTCCCGTTTTTGGTGATTTTCCAATATTTTTGCTTCCTGTCCCTGATCGGAGGGCGTATAGTAGCGCGCGCCCTGCGCCGAGGGCGGCATATAATCCTGCTGCACCCAGTGGCCGGGGTAGTCGTGCGGATACTTGTAGCCCACGCCGTGGCCCAGCTTCTTTGCGCCCTGAAACGACGTATCCCGCAGATGGATCGGCACGGGCTGATCGTAATCCGTTTCGGCGTCGTGCATGGCCGCGTCCACCGCGCACACGACGGAGTTGGACTTGGGCGATTCGCACAGGAAGATGATCGCCTGCGTGAGCGACAGCCTTGCCTCGGGCAGGCCGATGTGCTGCAGCGCATCCGCCGCGGTGACCGCCTGCACCATGGCCTGCGGGTTGGCAAGGCCGATATCCTCGCTGGCGTGGGCAATGAGGCGGCGCGCAATGATACGCGGGTCCACGCCCGCGTAGATCAGCCGCGAAAACCACGCAATTGCCGCGTCGGAATCACCCCCGCGCAGGCTTTTGCAAAAGGCGGAGAGCATATCGTAATACTGCTGCTCGTCGCAGCGCATAACCTTGCGCTGGCCCGATTCGTTGGCAATCTCCCTGGTGATACGGATGCGGCCCGCCTCGTCCTTGGGCGTGGTCAAAACGGCCAGCTCCAGCGCGTTGAGGGCGTTGCGGCAATCCCCGTTGGCCACGCTTGCCAGCACCGAAAGCGCATCGTCATCCAGCAAAACGTCCATACTACCGTAGCCGCGCTCCTTGTCGGCAAGGGCGTTTCGGATGGCCTCGGCCACGTCGTCAACGGTGAGCGGGTAGAACTGGAACAGGCGGCAGCGCGATACGATGGCGCCCGTCATGGAGATCATGGGGTTTTCGGTTGTGGAGCCGATGAAGCGCACGGTGCCCTTTTCCAGCGCAGGCAGCAGCGAGTCCGACTGGGCCTTGCTCCAGCGGTGACATTCGTCCAGCAACAGGTACGTCGGCTGACCGTAGAGCAGCAGGCGCTGCTCCGCCTCGCTGACCAGTGCTCTGAGCTCCTTGACGCCCGCGCTGACGGCGTTGAGCTTTTCAAACGCGCCGCCCGTGGCCGTGGCCACGATGCCTGCCAGGGTGGTTTTGCCCGTGCCGGGCGGGCCGAAAAAGATGGAGGACTGCAGCGAATCGGTCATGATTGCGCGCCGTAACAGCTTCCCTTCGCCCACAATATGCTTTTGGCCCACGAACTCATCGAGCGTTCTCGGGCGCATGCGATCGGCCAGCGGAGCCGCCTGCCGACGCTGTTCGGACAGCAAATTTTCCATAACCATATTATACATGCAAAAAGAAAACTTGTATATCTGAAAAAAACGCGGTATAATAACGCGTTTATTAGACGAATCGAGGGAGAACAAATGGAAATTCGCAACATCGCCATCATCGCGCACGTCGACCATGGCAAAACCACCCTGGTTGACCAGCTTTTGCGCGACGCGGGCGTACTCAGGAGAAGTGAGCAGGGCGTGGAGCGCATCATGGACTCGAACGATCTCGAGCGGGAGCGCGGCATCACCATCCTGTCCAAGAATACCGCCGTGCAGTATGGCGACACACGCATCAACATTGTCGATACGCCGGGCCATGCGGACTTTGGCGGCGAGGTGGAGCGCATTTTGCAGATGGTGGACGGCGTGCTGCTGCTGGTGGACGCGTTTGAAGGCTGCATGCCGCAAACGCGCTTTGTGCTGCGTAAGGCGCTGGAGCTCAACAAGGTGCCCATCGTGGTGGTCAACAAGATCGACCGTGCCGATTCGCGGCCCGTGGAGGTCGTGGACGAGGCGCTGGACCTGTTTATCGAGCTGGGCGCCACATCCGATCAGCTGGATTTCCCCGTGGTGTACACCAGCGCGCGCGAGGGCAAATCGGGCCTGAGTCCCGACGACCTGACGGACAACATGAAGCCGCTGTTCGACACCATCGTGTCCGCCATCCCCGCGCCCGAGGACCGCTCCGAGGAGCCGCTGCAAATCCTGTTTTCGACCATCGATTACGATGATTATGTCGGCCGCATCGGCATTGGCCGTGTGGAACGCGGCGTAGCCAAGCGCGGCATGCCCATCGTGCTGTGCGGTGGCGAAACGGACCGCCGCCACGAAACCAAGATTACCCGCCTGTATCGCTTTGAGGGCCTGAGCCGCGTGGAGGTGGAGAGCGCACCCTGCGGCGATATCATCTGCGTGGCGGGCGTGGAGGGCCTCAACGTCGGCGAAACCGCGTGCGACCCGACGCTGGTGGAGCCCATGCCGTTTGTGCGCATCGACGAGCCGACGGTGGCCATGATGTTTATGCTCAACGACAGCCCGTTTGCGGGCCGCGAGGGCAAGTATGTCACGGGCAGGAATATCCACGACCGATTGTTCAACGAGGTCAAAACCAACGTCTCCATGCGCGTGGAGGAAACGGGAACCACCGATACCTTCCGCGTTTCCGGCCGCGGCGAGCTGCACCTTTCCATCCTCATCGAGCAGATGCGCCGTCAGGGGTACGAGTTTGCCGTGTCGCGCCCGCGCGTGATTATGAAAAAGAACGACAAGGGCGAAACGACGGAGCCCATCGAGGAGCTTACCATCGACGTGCCGAGCGAATACGTCGGCGCGGTGATCGAAAAGCTTGGCCGCCGCAAGGCCGAAATGACCGATATGACGCCGCTTTCCGACGCCGCCATGCGCATCCGGTTTTTGATTCCGGCGCGCGGATTGATGGGGTATCGCACGGAGCTGATGACAGACACGCGCGGCAACGGCGTGATGAATTCCGTGTTCCATGATTACGAGCCCTTCAAGGGCGCCATCGAGGAGCGCAAGACCGGCTCGCTCGTTGCGCACGAAACGGGCGATACGTCCAGCTACGGCCTGTTCAATACGCAGGATCGCGGCCGCATGTTCGTTGGCCCGGGCGTGCCCGTGTACGAGGGGCAGATCGTGGGCGAATGCGCGCGCGCAGAGGATATTGTGGTCAACGTGTGCAAGAAAAAGCACATTACCAACATGCGCGCCTCGGGCTCCGATGAAGCGCTGCGGCTGACGCCTCCCGTGACGCTTTCGCTGGAGCAGTGCCTGGAATTCATTGCCGACGACGAGCTGGTGGAGATCACGCCCAAGAGCGTCCGCATGCGCAAGCGCATCCTCAACAAGGAGCTGCGCATGAAGAGCGCAAAGAACGGATGACCACCCGCGTCACCGCGCACCGCTTCGGCACGACCGCCGACGGGCGGGACGTTACCCTGTATCGGCTCAAAAACGGCGTTGGCGTCTGCGCGGAGATATTGGATTACGGCTGCATCCTGCGCGCGTTGACCGTGCCCGATCGGCAGCGGCGGCCCGTGGATGTGGTACTCGGCTACGATACCGTGGAGGCCTATGAAACCAACAGCGGGTACCTTGGCGCGGTGATCGGCCGCTATTGTAACCGCATTGCCCGCGGCCGCCTCACCGTGGACGGGGCGGAGTATCGGCTGGCCGTCAACAACGGCCAAAACCACCTGCACGGCGGCGTCAGGGGCTTTGACAAATATGTGTGGGCCGCTTCCGAAACCGAGGACGGCGTGCTCTTTTCCCGCATTTCGCCCGATGGCGAGGAGGGGTATCCCGGCACGCTCTACACGCGCGTGACCTATACCCTTTCCGACGATAACGCGCTGTACCTTTCCTACGAGGCGTTTTCGGATCGGGATACCGTCGTCAACCTCACCAACCATGTCTATTTCAACCTCAACGGCGGCGGCAGCGCGCTCACGCATGTGCTGACCGTGCCCGCCGATCGTTACTGCGAGGCGGCGGCGCCGTGGCCCGCCACGGGGAATTTGCCTGACGTTGCGAGCACGCCGTTCGATTTTCGGCAGCCCAAGCCCATCGGCCGCGATATCAACCTGCCCGTGCGTCAGCTTGCCGAAGGCGACGGTTACGACCTGAGCTATGCGCTGGGCGCGGCGGGTGAAATGAAGACGGCGGCCGTGCTCACATCGCCCCAAACGGGCGTCACCATGACCGTTTCCACCACGCTGCCCGCCATGCAATTGTATACGGCCAACCACCTGACCGAGCGCATCGGCAAAAATGGCCAAATCTACCGCCCGCGGGACGCCGTCTGTTTGGAAACGCAGTTTCATCCCGATACGCCCAACCAGCCCGCGTTTCCCTCGTGCCTGCTCAGGCAGGGCGAACGCTATCGGCACACCAACGTTTATCGCTTTACGACGGACGAATCCCATGGTATGATGCCGTAAAAGGACGAAAGGACGTACGGTGATGTTTGAATTCGATCAAATGTGCAAAAAATACGAAGCGCTTTCCTTTGCGGAGCTAAAGCAGATTGCCGCCAACGAAACGCGCATCATCCTCCCCGCGCTGGATACCCTGGAGGGCGACGGGCTGGATACGTTCATCCTGTTTGTAGCCACCGCGTGCGCATCCGGCGGCAAGCTGGAGCTGGGCGAATATAAGCTGTTTGAGGAGATCACGGGGCTTTCCGTGCCGTACGAATCCGCCATGGAGCTTGTGCAAAGCGCCGCCAACCGCGAGGCGCAGGATATTGTGGATACGATCGTGGATATCTACGGCGTGCTCGACGAGGATGTCAAATACAGCATGGTCATCTTCTGCCTGGCGTTTTGCGCTGCCAACGGGCAGATCAATTTGAAGGAGCGCCGCTTTATCCGCAAGCTCCTGCGTCAATCCATCAAGGAAGCCTGACGGAAAGAAAGGATAGCCTATGTCAAACGTTTTGGATGCCTTCCTGCGCTATGTCAAAATCGATACCCAATCCTGCGAGGACGCTGCGGGCTGTCCCAGCACGGCCAAGCAGCTCGATCTGGCAAAGCTGCTATGCGACGAGCTCAGGGCGCTCGGCGCGCAGGATGTGCTGCTGGATGCGCACGGCTACGTCACTGCCGCCATCCCGTCCAATACGGGCAAACCGGGCCCCGTCATCGGGCTCATTGCGCACATGGATACGTCCGACGCCGTCAGCGGCGCAAACGTGCGCCCCGTTATCACAAAGCATTACGGCGGCGGCGATATCGATATGGGCAACGGCTATGTGCTGTCCCCCAAGCAATACCCCGAGCTGGAGCGTTACCTTGGGCAGGATATCGTTTGCTCCGACGGTACCACGCTGCTCGGCGCGGACGACAAGGCGGGCGTGGCGGAGATCATGACGTTGGCGGCCAGGCTCCTTTCTGCCGATGCGCCCAAGCACGAAACCGTGCGCATTGCGTTTACGCCCGATGAGGAAATCGGCCGCGGCGTGGATCTGTTCGATGTGGAAGCGTTCGGCGCGGACTACGCCTACACGGTCGACGGCGGCGCGCTGGGCGAAATCAATGTGGAGTGCTTCAATGCGGCGGGCGCAACCGTCACCATCCACGGCGTCAGCGCGCACACGGGCGCCGCCAAGGGCTGCATGGTCAACGCCATCCATCTGGCCATGGAGCTGCAGAGCATGCTGCCCAAATACGAAACGCCCGCCTGTACCGAGGCGTACGAGGGCTTTTACCATATCGACCGCATGCAGGCCAATGTGGACACGGCCGTTTGTCACTACCTGCTGCGCGATCACGACTACGCCATATTGGAGCAGCGCAAACGCCTCCTGACCGATGCATGCGCGTTCCTCAACCAAAAATACGGCGCAGGCACGGTCGAGCCGGATATGAAGGATACCTATTACAACATGCAAAAAAAACTGCCGCAGTTTGTGGTCGATCGGGCCGTGCAGGCCATGCGCGCGGCGGGCGTTACGCCGTTTTTCACGCCCATCCGCGGCGGTACGGACGGCGCGAGGCTTTCGTTCATGGGCCTGCCATGCCCCAACCTGTCCACGGGCGGGCACAACTTCCACGGCCGCTACGAGTTTATCAGCGTGCAGTCCATGGAAAAGATGGTGGACGTGCTGACAAAGCTGGTTTCGGCGGAGTGAACGCGGCATCCTAAATGGCATACAAAAGGCGCTTTTACCGTATATGGCGGTGAAGGCGCCTTTTTTCTTGCATGCAATGGCTTGCGGCATGCGTGCGCCCGCGCGGCGCGTCCGCCTACTTTTTGCCGAAGCCGCTTTTGACGATCAGGTACACGCCCGCAATGATGATCAGCCAGATCCACATCTGGTTAGTGGTCGGCCCGTCGGCGTTGATCGGGGCGGGGCCGCTCGGCGCGGCAGTTGCCTCGGCCGCGGGGGCGGCGGTAGTTTCGTCCGCCAGCGCGGTAAGCCAGGGCAGGGTCATCAGAAGCATCAGGATCAATACGGTGGCAACAATCCGCTTTTTCATGTGGTTTTTCCTCTCTTTCGTTCCCGTGTCAGGCATTGCGCTTCTTTTCCCTGTGGGCAAAGTAGAGCGGTATAAACGTCAGCACCGTAAACACCGCCGCAAACAGGAACAGCGCGGACGAGGGGGCCGTGCCCGCCACGCCGTTGATGACAACCGCCTTGCCGTACTGCTTGATGATGGGGCTGGCGATGGCGGGGCCCACGACCATGGGAATCAGCACAAAGAAGATGATGCGGATGCCCTCGTACTGCCCGCGCTGCCCTTCGGGATACAGGTTTTTCACCCATGCGGTCGTTGTTTGCAGCAGCAGCACATAGCCCATGCCCGTTAAAACGATGCCGACTTCGGTCAGTATCAGGTTCAGCCCGCTGACGCTGATGACCAACAGCCCCAGCACCTGCGCGATAATGGCGGCCGAAATGACCGGCGCGTGCCGCCCGTTGTTGATGAACCTGACCGCGGGGATGGTGAACGCCAGCGCAATCAGCAGCCCCACGCCCTGGATGATGCCCGCCGTGCCCTCGGAATAGCCGAGCGTGTAGATGAAATAGTTGCCGATGTGCACAAAGAAGAAGTTGAAGCAGATAAAGTACACCGTCATGATAAAGAAGGTGTAGAACAGCTCCTTGTTCTGCACGAACGTTTTAAAGTTGAACACCGCCGTGAGCTGGTGCCAAAAGCCCTTCTCGTCGCGCATGGGGCGCAGATCGGGCCCTTCGCGCATGATGCACACGCCGATGACGCCAACGATCGATACAAACGCGCCCATAAAGATGAAGAAGGAAAAGTAGCCGAACGCCTCGATGAGCATGCCCGAAACGACCGTGCCGATGATGGTTGCCATCACGGGCTGCGCGGCCATCACCGCGCCGAGCTGGCCGCGGTTGTGCGGGCTTGTGATATCGGTCGTCCAGGAATTGAACGCCGCGTCGTTGCCCATGGAGCCGAAAAAGCTCATCAACGCATCCATGGCCACCACCATCGTGGCCGCCAGCAGGATGGGGCTCTTGGGCAAAAACTCCGTTGCGCCGAACAGGATGGTGAACAGCCCCCACAGGATGTAGCCCACCAGGATGAACGGCCTGCGCTTGCCCACGCGATCGCTCCAGGTGCCGTTGACAAATGTGGATATTGCCGTGAGCGCCGCCGATACGCCCGTCATCCACGCAATGATGGATGCGTCGGGGCCGATCTTGGCATACACAAAGGTGTTGAACCACTGGTTTTCCACATTCCAGCAGATTTGGCCGATCAACCCGACAAGCCATATGGCCGTCCAGTTGGCGGCGGAGATTTTGCGGCTCTGTTGTTCCATGCTCCCCTCCCTGACCGCGGGGCATGCCCGCGGCAAAAACCGAGATTCTTTTGTAAAGGTATCGTGTGTTAAAAACGTATGGGCGTTACGGAATCTGCCAGACGCCCGCGCCGCACTTGGCGGCGAGGATGCGCAGCACGCTTTCGTCCAAGCGACTCTCGCTGAGCGTGCCGTCGCTGACGGCGGCCAGCAGCCCGTCGGCAATCTTTCGCTGCTTATCGTGCTGCGCGCCGCACATGACCATGTCGCCGCCGGCAAGGATAAAGCGCACGGCCGCGTCGCCCATGTCGTAATGGTCGGCCACGCTGCCCATGCGGAAATCGTCGCTGACGACCAGCCCTTGAAAGCCCATCTGCGTGCGCAGCAGCCCGTTGATGATGGCGGGCGATACGCTGGCGATATCCGCGTCGTCAAACGCGGGGTAGCGGATGTGCGCAATGAGCATGGCGTCCACATTGTGCTTGATTGCCGCCTCAAACGGCACCAGATCGTAGGCGGCCAGCTCCTCGGCGGTTTTGTCGATGACGGGCAAAGCATCGTGCGAATCCAGCGTGGTGCCGCCGTGCCCGGGGAAATGCTTGGCCGCGGACAGGCAGTTGACGGCGTGCAGCCCGTCGATGATGCCCGCGCCGATGCGCGCGGTCACGTCCGCGTCGCTGCTGATGATGCGGGTTTTCAAAAAGGTGCGCTGCGGATCGGCGGCAACGTCCAGCACGGGTGCAAGGTTGAGGTTGATGCCGCTGTCGATCAGCTGCTCGCCGATGGAGGCAAACTGCGCCGCGGCCAGGTCGGGATCGTCTCGCTGCCCAAGGGTGCGCGCCGAATACGGCCAGGTGCTCCAGTGGAAGCGCACAACCGTGCCGCCCTCCACATCGATGGCGATCAGCGGCGCAATGCCGTCGTCGGCAATCTCGGCCTTTAGCGCGTCCGTCAGATCCCTTGCCTGCCCGAAGCCGCCGTCAAAGTTGTTGCTTTCGATATTGGCGCCGTAGAGCATGAAGTTGCCGACATGGTAGGTTTGTATGATTTCTTGAAACTCGTCGCTCGGGTTCGATGTGCCCGCAAAGCCGAACAGCAATAGCTGCCCGATTTTTTGCTCGGTTGTCATGCCGTTGATGTATGCGCTCAATTGTGCCGACAGGTCGGCTGGCGCATTCGTTTGCGCGGCGGGGGAGGCGGCGGGCGTTTCGGGCGGAACCGACGCCGAGGGGGACACTGCGGCATCGCCCGTTACAGCGGGAGCGGGCGTTTCAGCCGCGGGCGTCTCGGTCGGCCGATGGACCGATTGCGGCGCATCAATGCGGCCAAAGCCAATGTACGCGCCAAGGCCCGCGCCGAGCAAAAAGGCCGCCGCAACCAACAGGCCGAATATGCGCTTAAAAACGTTTCCGAACAAACAGCCGCTCCTGTCAAACCGATATATTTAACTCATTATATGTTTAAAACGGCCGATTGTAAACCGTTATATCCTGCCACAACTTTGCGCATGCGGGCAAACGGCGTGCCGTTTGGGCACAACTTGCACATGGATCACAGGTCTTTGCGGCCGCCAAGCGGGCTGGCGTGGGCAAAAGCGGCGGTCGGACGGCCGCATCGGGACGGTGTCGATGCATATTGGCAAACTGTGCAAAACGCGGATTCGGATTTGCACGGAAAAAAGGGGCTTGCCAACGGGCGGCGGATGCGTTAAAATATCTAATGTTCGGGGATGTAGCCCAGCTGGTTAGAGCGCTTCGTTCACATCGAAGAGGTCGCGGGTTCGAGCCCCTCCATCCCCACCAACAGAAAAAGCACCCAATGGGTGCTTTTTCTGTTGCATAGGAACTGGAGGGGCTCGAAGGGCGGAAAAGCAAAGCGTCCTGTGGACGGTTTGCCCGCCCCGGGGAGCGAAAGGAGCGACCGTGCGCGCAGTGCGGAGCGCGAGCGCACAGCGGATTGAGCGGAGAGCCCTCCATCCCCACCATGTTTGGTCAGCAAAAGAAAGGGGCTCGAAGGGCGGAGCCGAGCGCCCGCGGTGCGGGGAGGAGCGAGGCGGAAGCCCGGTAAGCAACGAGCCATGCAAGCGACAGCGCGGCAGGGCGACGATTGCGCACCGCGTTTCCTTGCCGCCGCAGGCGGCCATAGGCCGGGGAGCGAAAGGAGCGACCGTGCGCGCAGTGCGGAGCGCAAGCGCACAGCGGATTGAGCGGAGAGCCCAATCTACAAAAAAAGAGCCGCCCCAAACGGAGCGGCTCTGCAATTGCGGTTTGTTCTATGCTTACAGCTTCATCGCTACGTCCCACGCGTTCCACACGACGGTACGGAGGTTGCCGACCTTGCCCGCATCGCCGACCAGATGCACATTGCCGCCCTCGGGCGCAAGCGGCGTGGACTTATAGCCGACCGACATGATGACGCTGTCGCCATCGATCTTAAAGGACTTGCCATCCTTATCCACAACCATCACGCCGTCTTCCAGCACTTCGCCCAGCTTGGTATCGAGGTATACGGGCACCTTGTTGGCGTCGAAGAAGTCGCGCAGGTAGCTGGAGTTTGCAAGGCAAACGCCCTTGACCGCGATCAGATCGCTCTTCATCTCCACGATCGTGGGCTTCTTCCCTTGCAGATACAGGTCGTAGGCGATTTCGCAGCCGGTCAGGCCGCCGCCGACGATCACCACGTTTTCGCCGACCGTCTTTTTGCCGAGCAGGTAATCCACGGCCTCGATGCCGTATTCCTTGACGCCCTTGACGGGGATCGTGTTGGCTCTGGAACCTGTGGCCACGATGACTTCGTCCGCGCCGAGCGACGCGACGTCCTTGACCTCGGTATTGAGCTTGACCGTGATGTTGGAAAGCTTGCCGATTTCGCGCTTGTACCACTCGATCAGCGCGCGATCCTTCTCCTTGAAGGAGGGCGCCGCGGCCGCGATGAAGATGCCGCCGAGCTTATCGCTCTTTTCATAGATGGTCACGTTGTGCCCGCGCAGCGCTGCGACGCGCGCAACCTCCATGCCGCCGATGCCGCCGCCGATGACCGCGATATTCTTCTTGGTTGCGGCGGGAACGATCTTGTACTTCTTGCTCTGCATGGTCGTCGGGTTCAGCGCGCAGCGCGCCATGCCCTTGGTGTCGCTCATATCCTGGTCGTTGGCGACGCCCTTGTAGTGACACATATTGAAGCAGGCGTTGTGGCAGCAGATGCAGGGCTGAATATCCTCAAGCTTTCCGCTCATGAGCTTGGTAATCCATGCCGGGTCGGTCAGGAACTGGCGCGCGACGCCCATTGCGTCGATGCGGCCTTCCCGTATCGCTTCCGCGGCGACGTCGGGCTCCATGCGGCCTGCGCACACGACGGGGATATCCACAAACTTGCGGATGTGCGCGACGTCGTCGAGGTTGCAGTTTTGCGGCATGTATTGCGGCGGATGCGCCCAGTACCAGGCGTCGTAGGTGCCGTTGTCGGAGTTGAGCATATCATAGCCCGCGTCCTGCAGGTACTTGGCGGCCTTTTCGCTCTCCGCCATGTCGCGGCCGACTTCGACGAATTCCTCGCCGGGCACCGCGCCCTTGCCGAAGCCCTTGGTCTTGGAAACCACGGAATAGCGCAGCGACACGGGGAAGTCCTTGCCGCACGCGCCCTTGATGGCCTTGACGATATCGACGGGGAAGCGGTAGCGGTTTTCAAACGAACCGCCGTACTTGTCGGTGCGTTTGTTGGTGTAGCCATAGGTAAACTGATCGATGAGGTAGCCCTCGTGCACCGCGTGCACCTCGACGCCGTCGACGCCCGCATCCATGCAAAGCTTGGCGGTCTTGGCAAACGCCTCGACCAGATGCTCGATCTCCTTAACGGTAATCTCGCGGCAGGTAACGCTGTCATCCCAGCGGTTGGGCAGCTCGCTCGGGCTTGCGCACAGCAGCTGCGCGTTGACGACGGGGCTTGCAATGGTGCCGATGACCTTGTTCTTCATGAGCATGACCAGCGGCTTTGTGATGGCAAAGGAACGGCCAAAGCCCGCCGTAAGCTGCACGAACAGCTTTGCGCCCGTCTTGTGGAACTCGGTCATGTATTCCTTGAGTTCCTTGAACATACCCTTGTTCTGATACAGCCAGCGGCAGCCGATGGTGTCCATCAGCGGCGCGATGCCGGGCAGGATCAGGCCGACGTTGTTCTTTGCGCGCTCCATAAAGAAGTTTGCCGCTTCCTTATCGAAGTGGTTGGGCTCCATCCAGCCAAACAGGGACGTGCCGCCCATCGACGTCATGACGATGCGGTTTTTGATCTCCACGTTTCCGATCTTCCAGGGGGTAAACAGTGCTTCGTATTGCTTGTCCATAAGG
This sequence comes from uncultured Oscillospiraceae bacterium, assembly GCA_964600225.1. GTDB lineage: Bacteria > Bacillota > Clostridia > Christensenellales > CAG-138 > CAZRIT01. The sequence goes on from CAZRIT010000023.1 coordinate 23,929, forward strand.
GGAATCACTCCTTTCAATGCCTCCTGAGTCTTTGTTGCTTGCATTATACCATATCCCGTCACGGAATGGTATTCTGCACGGCATGCTTAACGCAAGGCTTTCAGCCGCGCCTTGTTTTGCCGACTGCACAGGAATACCCGTTTATAGCTGTTTGTTTTGGGGCTTTGCGTCACGGTTACGCTGTCCCTTCCGTTGGAGGCAAATTGGTAGTTTGTCGCATTGGGGACGGTATAAAAGCCATCGCCGACAAAATAAATATAATCGGAAAGGCCAAGCTTTTTGCGGAGCTGACGGGCATAATACTTCTTCTTGCGACAGGCTGGCTCGAGAGGACAGAATGAATGTCATTTGAGCGTATCCGTTCTCGGAAACATA
>CAZRIT010000024.1:0-24150 GCA_964600225.1 uncultured Oscillospiraceae bacterium
TGGTGCGACTGGCGAGATTTGAACTCGCAAGCTTTCGCCGACGGATTTTAAGTCCGTTGTGTATGCCGTTCCACCACAGTCGCACAATGGTGTTTGCGGACATGCCCCGATATGCTTTGCATATTATAGCATGAAAACGTTTGTTGTCAATTGCGCCCGCGCATGGGGTCAGAGCGCAAACAGCAGCCCCGCCGCGGCGCCGATGCAGATATAGAGCACGGGGTGCAGGCTCTTGAGCCTTTTGATCTGCGTAGCGGCAAGCAGCACCATAAACACGGCCATTCGCCGCCAATCGAACGCCGCAAAGAAGCCGTCGGACAGCGCGCCGCGCATCAGCGACAGCCGAAAGACCGAGTAGCCCGCCGCGGCAATCAGGCCCGTTACCGCGGGGCGCAGGGTGGAGAACACGCTGTCGACCATGCGGTTGTTGCGGTATTTGTGCAGGACGTTGGCGATCAGCGAAATGATGATGAACGATGGCAGTATCAGCGCAACCGTCGCCAGCAGCGCGCCCGCGACGCCCGCGGCGGTGTAGCCTGCAAACGTGGCGGCATTGACGCCGACGGGGCCGGGCGTGGACTCCGCAACGGCGACGATATCTGCCAGCGTCATGGTACCGAACCAATCGGGGTACCGCTCGATCATGCTCTGGATAAAGGGCAGGGAGGCCAGTCCGCCGCCGACGGTGAACAGGCCCGTTTTGAAAAACTCCAAAAACAGCAGCAACAGCGTCATGCCCGCACCCTCCCGACCACAAGCCCGATGACGGCGGCCGTGACCAAAACGATGATGGGCGATTGACCGAACAGGGCAACCACCGCAAATCCGAACAGGCAAAGCGCTACGCCGAGCCAGCTTTTGACACTGGCGCGGAACATCCGTATCACTGCCGCGCCAATGAGCGCGCAGACGGCCGCGCGCACGCCGTTAAAGGCATGCACTACGGCGGGCAGCTCCCAGAAGTTTTGCAGCACCGCGGCGATCAGGATGATCAGCAGTATGGGGATGGTGATGGCGCCCAGCGTGGCAAAGGCGCTGCCGAGCACGCCCCGCCGCTTTTGGCCGATAAACGTGGCCGTGCTCACGGCAATCACCCCCGGCAGGCATTGCGAAAGGGCGAAGTAATCCAGCAGCTCCTCCTCGGTGACCCATTGCTTTTTATCCACCAGCTCGCGGTTGAGCAGCGGCAGCATGGAATAGCCGCCGCCAAACATAAACGCGCCGATTTTTAAGAATGTGACATACAGGTTTAACAGTTCTTTCATATCAGTCAGCACCCCATCAGTAGACGTACCACTGGTTGACGTACGCAAGCATGTACAGCACCAGCAGCATGCAGCAGAGTATCGTAGCCAGGATATCCGCGCGCCGATCCTCGGTGAGCGTGCCCAGCGCCATGGCCAGCGGGAAGCAAGCCGTCAGATAGCGCGGTGCGCTCAACAGCCACGTTGCGCCCATGCAGACGGCAAAGTAGGCGATAAAATACGCCACGTTGGAGGCGCGCAGCTTGTTCTGCGCGGCGGTAACGATGCCGAGCGAGGCAAACAGGCTGACAAGATTGGGCAGCCACAGGCCGAACGCCATCTCGCGGTTTTCGGCCAAAGAGGTGAGGAAGTTTTCCAGCTGCGTCGCCGCCGTGGAAAAGAACCACCCGAGCGATTGATGCCAGTGCGCCTGCTGATACGTCAAAAACATCAGCGCATTGCCTGTTACACTGTAATTAACGTACAGGTACAGCAGAAAGCCCGCGGGCACAAGCAGCATGGCCAGGCCATCGCCAACGGTATGCCAAAGCCATGTGCGATCATTCCTGTGGCGGGGGTGCTCCCTGACGATGCAGCCGACGTATTCCATCAGCATCGGCACCAGCAGCAGTACCCCGGGCAACCGCGTAAACGCGGCAAAAAAGCCCATGAAGCCCGCCAGCGCATAGCTGCGGCGCCTGGTGAAATAGACGCAGCAGACCGATAGCAGCAGCAGCAGGCTGTCGGACAGCGGCGCGCTCAGCAGGAACGACGCGGGCAAAATGCACAGGTACTTGAGTGAGCGCAAGGCGGTCTTTCGATCCGTATCCAGCAGCGCCAGCTCATAGAACACATAGCCCGCAAACACGCAGCACAGGTTGGAAACAAACAGCCCGCTGGTCAGATAGCTGCCGAATGCATAGTTGGCGATGCGCACCAGGATGGGGTAGAGGGGGAAGAATACAATCAGCATACGGTCGTCGCCGACGGCGGTATACCAGTTTTCGGCTATGTTGAGGAAATGGCGGCTGTCCGTGCCGGGCGCATTCCAGACGGAAAGCGTATCGAACACGCCGCCTGTGTACGCGCCGCCGCGAAACGTCATCAGATACGCCATCACAAACAGCGCAAGGCGGAACGCGCACAGCGCAAAGATGATGGAGAAAAAAGGGTGCATGCGCGCCACGCGTGCGCTGCGCTTGCCCTCGACGGGGCGGATGGGCAGCCATGGCCGCGTGCTCCATGCGTTCATCCACTGCGGGATGAAGCGGATGCCGCACACGATGAACAGGAAGGTGATTGCAGCGGCGGCCAGCTTGGCCCAAACCTGATCGGGTGCGGAAAGCAAAAGCCAGCGCGTATAGAAGATCAACAACAAAAGGAAGGGTACGGTTGTAAACAGTACCCTTTTCCAAAAATATACATGATTGTCCGTTTGCCGATTCATTATCTGCGAAGCGCCTTGGGCTTTCCGAGGATTTCAGCCATCACAAGCCCCTGCCGCACGCCGTTGGCGTTCCAATGGAATGCCGTGGCCGCTGCGGAAGCGGGCAGATAGGAGGCTGCCTGTTGCACCGCGTGCACATCGATCGTCTCGGGCGGGCAATCGGCTTCGATGCCCGTCAGGCTTGTTTCCTGATGCGCGTGGCTGCCTGCACCGCCGGGGCTGAGGGTGTGACGCTTGGTGATATCCACGGTTTCCCGCATCTGCGTCATGGTCGTCTGGCCCTTGATATCGGTGTTGCCCCTGTATTGCGGGGCGGGCTGCATGGCGGCGCGCGGCGGCGGAGCCTGCCTGGGAGCCTGCGCTTGCGGTTGTGCGGGCGCTTTCGGCGCGGTGGCTTTTTCTGCGGAAGCGTATGGCGCGGCGGGCGTATCAAAAAACGGATTGAACGGACGCTGCGGTACAACAGGCGGGGCCGCGGGGCCGGGGGCGCTTTGATTGCGCCTCCGTGCGGCTTCCTGTGCTTCCTTTTGCTTTTTCTTTGCAACGGAGGTGAATATCACCCATCCGATTGCAAGGATAAAGAATAAGGATTCCATGCTGTGCCCTCGATCCTATTTTACTTTGTTTTCGCTCTCAACGGGCTTGGTCCCCTTGGTGATGGCGTTGCGCATGTCGGTATCCGAGATGACATTTTGCATGTTGTAGTAATCCATCACGCCGATGCGGCCTTCGCGGAATGCGTGCGCCAGCGCTTTGGGCACCTCGGCCTCGGCCTCGATGACGCGTGCGCGCATGCCCTGCACGGCGGCGATGTTTTCCTGCTCCTTGGCAACGGCCATGGCGCGGCGTTCCTCGGCCTTGGCCTGCGCAATGCGCTTGTCCGCCTCAGCCTGGTCGATTTGCAGCTGTGCGCCGACGTTGCGGCCCACGTCCACATCCGCGATATCGATGGAGAGGATTTCAAACGCGGTGCCCGCATCCAGGCCCTTGTTGAGTACGGTGCGGGAGATTTTATCGGGGTTTTCCAAAACTTCCTTGTGGCTGTTGGCGCTGCCGACGGTGGTGACGATGCCCTCGCCCACGCGGGCGATGATGGTTTCCTCGCCTGCGCCGCCGACGAGACGGTCGATATTGGCGCGCACGGTAACCTTGGCCTTGGCCCTTAGCTCGATGCCGTCCATGGCGACGGCTGCGATGACGGGCGTTTCAATGACCTTGGGGTTGACGCTCATCTGCACGGCGTTGAGCACGTCGCGGCCCGCCAGGTCGATGGCGCAGCTCTGCTCAAAGCCCAGCGGGATGCCTGCGCGCTGCGCGGCGATGAGGGCGTTGATGACGCGGTCCACGTTGCCGCCCGCCAGGTAGTGCGCTTCCAGCTTGTTGATGGAAACGTCCAGCCCCGCCTTGGTGGCCTTGATGAGCGGGTTGACGATGCGCGAGGGAACAACCTTACGCACGCGCATGCCGACGAGCTGGAAGATGCCGACCTTCACGCCCGAAGCGCGTGCGGAAATCCACAGTCCGAGCGGTACGAAGCTGAAGAACAGGATGAGGAATACAATGGCGAGCATTGTGACGATGATGGGTGCGAACATGATGAAACCTCCCGATTTTTATTTCATGGAATGGTGGTGTTGGAAAAACTTCCCGTTATACGGGCGCATCGGCGCTGCTGACAAGGATATGCATCCCCTCGGCGCGCTTGACAACGACTGCGCTGCCCTGATTGATAAAGGTGCCGTCCGTCATGACGTCCAGCCGCTTGCCGTCGATCTCCGCAATGCCCGCGGGCCGAAGCGGCGTGATGGCAAAGCCGATTTTGCCGATCAGTTCCTCGTTTGCGGAGGCAACGTCGGGCGTGGAATTCCCCGAAATGGACTCGTCCAACACAAGGAAGGACTTGCTCAGCCTGCCGCGCTGCATGGAACGGATGAACCAAAACAGCATCAGGATGATCAATAGCAGCACGATGGCAAGCAGGTAGTAGGACACGCGTCGTTTGCCCCATGCAAACTGCATCACAATGGACGCAATCAGGCACACAAGCCCCGCGCCGCCCGATACGCCAAAGCCGGGCGTAAACAGCTCAATAATAAGCAGAACAAAGCCGACCGCCAGACAGATGATCGTCGGAATGGCCAATGGCCCAAGTAGTGTCAGCATTTCCCCGCTCACCTCCTTTTTATACTTCTTACCATTATAGCATAGAACGATACGTCAATCGAGAACTTTTTGTGTCGTTTTCCCCTAAAAGCACGGCAGCGCCACCAAAATGCCGCCATGCCATGGCGTATGGGAGACGGCGGTTCTCAAAACCGCTTGCGCAGCGGCTGTGTTTGGGAAGGCCCGGTGTCTTGAAAAACAATTGGCCAGCAAGTCGTTTACAACAAGTCGCTTAAACGAATGATTTCACAGCCCTTGCTCTCATAGTAGCGCAGCATTTCCTCGATTTTTCGTTTGTCATAGCTGGTAACGCAGTCTGCCAGGACATGCACGCCATAATTCGCTTTGCATAAGTTGTAGCAGGTGGATTTCACACAGGCAACGGCATCCGCGCCCGCTATGTAGAACGCGCGAATTTCATTTTTGCCGATGAAGTCCGCAAACGCCTCGCTGGTCAACGCGTTTCCTTTATACTTTGTGAAAACGTTGTTGGAAACCATTTTCAAGTCCGAAACCAGTTCGGCCCCGCGTGTATTGGGCTTGAAGGTCCTTGTGCCGTCCGACAGGTTTTCATGCCGTATATAGACAACAGGCATATCCCGGCTGACCGCCCAATCAATGGCTGCATTGATGTTGTCGATGATTTCCTTATAATTCTTTGTGATGTCATTTTGGATATCGATGATGACCAGAGCTTTGTTTTGCACCGTATTTCCTCCAAACGATAGCGGACGGATTTGTCCGCATTCTGATTGCACCGTGCAGGCGAGGGCCGGGCGCGGCATGTGCCGCATTTGCCGTCAGCGCCGACCGAACAGGATGCGGGTAATCCAAATCAACAGGCACGAGCCGCCGATGGCGATGAGCATGCCCACCACCGTCAGCGTGTCATGGCGGCCGATGCCGATCAAATCCGCAACCCAGCCGCCCAGGCCGCTGCCCACAATGCCCACGATGATGTTGCGCACAAGCCCCGTTTTGCTTTTCATCACGCGGTTGGCTGCCCAGCCGACCAGCGCGCCAACGGCAAGAAAGACGATTAGATTCCCCGGTGTCATGGTTGTTTCCTCCATTACATGCTGTTGTGTTCATTTACGATTGCAGTATAGCACGGATGCGCGCCTGTTTCAACGCTTCCGCTGCGGGGAATGCATGGCCGATGGCTGCGTGACAGCGTGCGGATTTCGTATTTTTCGTGAAGCTTTGGCGCAACGCTTGCATTTTGGCGATGCTTACCGTATAATAATTTAACTTTGTTTGGAAAGGCGTTGATTTCGTCCATGGACGATGGCAGTCCGATAGGAGCCATATTACTCATTGTTTTCTTCATGTTTGGCGGCGCATTCTTTGCCGCAGCCGAAACCGCGTTGGCATCATCCAATCGCATCCGCATGCGCAGCATGGCGGATAACGGAGACAAACGCGCCATACGCGTGGTGTACATACTCGATCATTTTGACAAGGCGCTGACCACCATACTCATCGGCAGCAACATTAGCCACATTGCCTGTGCCTCCACCGCAACGGTGATGGCCACCAAGCTTTGGGGCGTAAGTGCCGTAACGCTGACCACAATCGTTACCACGCTTGTGGTGTTTATGTTTGTGGAGATGCTGCCCAAGCGCTTTGCCAAGGCCATGAGCGATCGGATGGCGCTGGCCATCTCGGGCACGCTGGCGTTCTTTATGCGCATATTCGCGCCGATTTCGGCCGCCTATTCGGCATTGAGCACCTATATCAGCAAGCCCTTCAAAAGCGCAGTGGAGGAGCCGACGGTGACGGAGGATGAGCTGTACGATATCATCGAAACCGTCGCCACCGAGGGCGCCATCGACGAGGAAAAGACGGAGCTTGTGCAGAATGCGCTGGAGTTTTCCGATACGATGGCCGCCGATATCCTCACGCCCTGGGATAAGGTGGTCAAAATCAGCGTTACCATGGATGACGACGAGGTGCTCAACGTTGTCAAGAGCAATTTCCACTCCCGCCTGCCCGTTGTGGATGTGCACGGCGCGGTGATTGGCATGCTGCAAATCCGCAAGTATCTCAAGGCGCGATTGAAGGGCAGCGTGCCGCTGATGAAGGTGATGGACGAGGCGCGGTTTGTTTCGGCTTACACGGCCATCGACGACCTGCTGCCCGCCATGAGCAGCATGAAAATACAGATTGCCGTTGTGCGGGACGATCAGCAGCGGGTGCTGGGCGTGGTGTCCACGGAGGACATTTTGGAGGAGCTTGTCGGCGAAATCTACGATGAGGACGATCCCGAGGGAGGCGTAACGGCATGATGGAAAAGCTGCTGCCCTATCTTGGGATATTGGTGCTGATACTGCTGTCCGCGTTCTTTTCGGGCAGCGAGATTGCCTACGCCTCGGCCAACCGCATGCGGCTGCACAGCGCGGCCGAAAGCGGCAAGCGCTCCGCCAAACTGGCGTTTTACATCTATAAAGCGTACGACAGGGCGCTGGTGACCATATTGATCGGCAACAACCTGGTCAACATTGCCGCGTCCTCCGTTGCCACGGTTCTTGCCGTATCGCTATTGGGCGACGGCGGCGCGGGCGTGGCGACGGTTGTGATGACGATACTGATACTGACCTTTGGCGAGGTCATCCCGAAAATATTGGCCGTACAGACGGCGGATCGGTTTGCGCGCATGGTGGCGCTGCCGCTGTATGTGCTGATGGTGCTGCTGTCTCCCGTGGTATGGATGGTGAGCAGGTTTTTGAACCTGTTTGACCGAATCTGGAAGGATCGGCTGCCCGAGGGGCCGTCGGTGACGCAGGACGATCTGGAGACGATACTCGATACCGTCGAGGACGAGGGCGTGATTGACGAGGACCGTGCGGACCTGCTGCAAAGCGCGCTGGATTTTGACGAGGTGCTGGCCTACGAGGTGCTCACGCCGCGCGTGGACCTGGTGGCCATCGATATCGACGACGACCAAAGCCGCATCATGCAGACCGTGCTCAGCTCGCCCTACTCGCGCATCCCCGTGTATCGCGGCAGCATCGACGAGATCGTGGGCATTTTGCACCTCAACCATGCGTTCAAGGAACTGGTGGACGATCACAGCATCGACGTGTGCGACCTGATGCTGCCGCCCGTGTTCGTGCACAAAACCATGGCCCTGCCCGATGTGCTCAAAACCATGAAAAGCAAAAAGAGCCATCTGGTGATCGTGACGGATGAATACGGCGGCACCATGGGCGTGCTGTCGATGGAGGATGTGCTCGAACAACTGGTGGGCGATATCTGGGACGAATCGGACGTGGTTGAGGACGAGTGGGTCGAGCTTGGCGAAAACCGCTACGATGTGGACGCGGATATGCGTATCGAGGATTTTTTTGAGGAGCTGGATATCGATGACCGCGATTTTGACGACGACAACACAACGCTTGGCGGCTGGGCCATCGAGCAGCTTGGGCGGTATCCGCGCGTGGGCGACCGCTTCCATTACAAAAACCTGACCATCACGGTCGTCAAAAAGCACAAGCTGCGCGTTATGCGGCTGATTGTCGAGGTGGAGCCTCCCGCAGCCGACGAGGACGACGACTGACCCGCAAAAACTGACCCGCAAAACAGGAGGCATATCCCGATAGCATAATCGGCATACGACAAGGCCGCCTGCCGATGGGAACGCGAGCATTTGAGGGCGAAAGCACCGGTTGCATTTCGCCCTCTAAATACCCGTAAAATATATTGACGGGCTTCTTTCATGCTTCATCTATCTTGCGTTAGAGTCTTATCAGCGTTCCTCGGTATCATTTTCGCTTCCTTATCAAATGGTATAGCTCGCCGCTTCTCCTTGTGTGCCGTAATAATCGTATAGCTATACGCATTCACGGTTATCAGACAATTCTCTGCACTTGCGTACCAATTTTTACCGTTTCTTGTGATGTTGGCATCGGAGGACTTGATTTTATCCTTGCACCATTCCACGACATCATCTGTATCCAGGGACAGATTTCTCTTTATCCGCTCAACGCCCATTTCGGTTGTATGGATCTTATCTAAATTGTTTAGCAATGCATTGCTCAATTTTCAAACAGCCTCCTTTTTGTCGATTGGATTTGGTATATATTCTACCACGGGCCGATGCACATTTCTACCTGAACAAACAGGCATATTTCCCCGCGCCGCCGCATTGGATGAAGGCGGGGAGGCGGTGGATGGGCATCCCGCTACGTTCGTTTCTATCGGAACTGACGCACAATCCCATGCTGTTGACGACGGTGCTGCTGACGCTTGCCGTCATACTGGTCAACGGCTGGACGGACGCGCCCAACGCCATTGCCACCTGCGTATCCACGCGCGCGCTCTCGCCGCGGGCTGCCATCGGCATGGCGGCCGTGTGCAATCTGCTGGGCGTTGTGGTGATGACGCTGTGGAACGCCTCCGTGGCGGAAAGCATCTCGCAGATGGTGGATTTTGGCGATAATGTACGGGAGGCGAGCGTTGCGCTGTGCGCGGCGATGACGGCGGTGGTGGTGTGGGCGGTGGCTGCGTGGCGGTTCGGGATTCCCACCAGCGAAAGCCACGCCCTGATTGCGGGGCTGACGGGCGCCGCAGTGGCCATGCACAACGGATTGGATGGCGTCAGCGCCGCCGAGTGGCGCAAGGTGCTGCTTGGGCTGGCGGTCAGCCTGCTGATAGGCTTTGCGGCAGGCTGCGCCGTTGCCAAGCTGACGGTGCGTATTTCTGCCAAGCGCGACCGACGGCGTGCCGAGCGGGCGTTCGGCCGCCTGCAAATCGGCGGCGGCGCGGCCATGGCGTTCATGCACGGTGCGCAGGACGGGCAAAAGTTCCTGGGCGTGTTCCTGCTGGGCGCGGCGCTTACAAACGGCGGCGGCGACATATCGGCCGAGAGCGTGCCCGTCTGGCTGATGCTGACGTGCGCGCTGGTGATGTCGCTCGGCACATCGATCGGGGGCTTGCGCATCATCAAAACCGTGGGCATGCGCATGGGTAAGCTGCGGCGCTATCAGGGGTTTTCGGCCGATCTGGCGGCGGCGCTGTGCCTGCTGGCCGCGTCGCTTACGGGCATTCCCGTCAGCACCACGCACACCAAGACCACCGCCATGATGGGCGCGGGCGCGGCAAAGCGCCTTGGCGACGTGCGCTGGGGTGTTGTGGGCGAGATGCTGCTGGCGTGGGTGTTGACGTTTCCCTGCTGCGGAGCGGTGGCGTATCTGTTGGTCAAGGCGTTTTTGATGATCGAGTAAAGGACGGGAGCATGCGCGTAAAAAACGAAGATTTTTTCCTGCCGCTGGTACGAGGCATGGATTACGCCTGCGAGGCGGCAAAGCTGCTGGACACAGCCATGGCGGACAGTCGGCTCGGCGCGGCACAGGCGCGCATGAGCGAGCTGAGCCGCCTGCTTTCGGTTGCCGAAAGCGAGCGGCAGCGGCAATACAAGCGCCTGACGGAGGCATTCATCACGCCCATCGAGCGGGATGATCTGTGGCGGCTGGCCCGCCGTATCGGCGATGTGAGCACAAATATCGGCGAGGCGATGGCGTGGATGCGCATTGTGGAGCAGCCTTCGTTTCCGATGCCCGTGCGCACGCTGGCAGGCAGCATATTGCCAAGCTGTATGCCCGCGCGGCGCGCTGTGGGGGAACTGCACAGGCTGCACAGCTCCGATGCGGTGCAAATATCCGCAGCGCAGCTTGTTGCGCTCTGTGCGCGGGGCAGGGAAGCGTACATTGCCGCCATGCGGCATGTAAAAAACCAGCCGCCCGACGGAGCGGGACGGCTGTACAATATGCGCGTGTGCGATTCTTTGTTCGAGGTCGTCCGCTCCGTTCGCCGCGTCGGCACGGAACTGGAGACGGTGGTGCTCAAAAACATTTGAGCGGTCTGTTTTGTGCGCACAAAATGCATGCCGTCAGCGGCGGACAAGCATCTCCACGGTCTTTTCCAGATGCATCCCGCGCGAGGCCTTGACCAGAATCGTATCGTGATCGCGCACCAGCAGCGGCAGGATATCCAAAAGCGTCTCCTGCGTTTCAAAATAGCGTGCGCGGCTGGGCGCCAGCGCGTGCGCGCCCATGAAGGTCTGCTCCGAGTTGGGGCCGACGCACACGATCAAATCGATGCCGTGGATGGCGGCGTACATGCCCGCAACCTCGTGGAACTCGTCCGATTGCGCGCCCAGTTCCAGCATGTCGCCCAGCACGCATACGCGGCGGCCCTGCACCTTTTCCAGCACGTCGATGGCAGCCATGACGGAGTTGGGGTTGGCGTTGTAGCTATCGTCCAGAACGGTCAACGTATCGGTGCGGCGGATGTTCATGCGCCCCGCGGGCGCGGCAAACGCTTCCACGCCCTCTGCCAGTTCCTTCAGGTGCATCCCAAGCTTAAGCCCCACGGCCATGGCCGCCAGCGCGTTGGAAACGGAGTGCCGACCCGGCGAGGGCACGTTGACGTGCACGGATTCGTCATGCCAAATTGCATCAAACGTCATGCCGTCCAGCCCGCGGTCGATCACGTTGGTTGCGCGCAATTCGCACCCTTCGCCAAAGCCGAAGCGCATGGCGTCGGGGATGCGCACGAGCATGTCGTCGTCGCCGTTGACGATGACGCTGCCGCCCGATTGCATGCCCGCAAGCATCTCGCACTTGCCTTGGAGAATGCCCTCGCGGGAGCCGAAAAACTCGATGTGCGCCACGCCAATGTTGGTGAACACGCACAAAAGCGGCTTGACAATCTTGGTCAATGCGGCAATCTCGCCAAAGTGGTTGGTGCCCATCTCCACCACGGCAACCTCGTGCGCCTCGTCCAGCCGCAGCAGCGTCAGCGGCACGCCCGTCTGGTTATTGAACGACCCGACGTTTTTGAGCACGCTGAATTTGGAGGACAGCACGCTTGCAATCATCTCCTTGGTGGAGGTCTTGCCGACGCTGCCCGTAATGCCCACAACGGGGATATCAAACTTATCCCGATAGTGCCCCGCAACCTGCTGCAGCGCAAGCAGCGTATCGGAAACGAGGATGTACGGCCGATTGTCCAGCGCGCGCGCGCTCAATACGCACAGCGCGCCGTTGTCGATGGCCGCGTCGATAAAATCGTGCCCGTCGAACCGCTCGCCCTTGATGGGGATGTACAGCGCGCCCGCGGTCGCCAATCTGCTGTCGATAACGATATCGGCCACGGTTGCCTCAAACAGTGCGGCGTCGCCATGGAAGCTGCCGCCGACAGCATCGGTGATTTCCCTGAGCGTCATCGGTATCATCGGTTATACTTCTCCATGGAAAGCGTTACCACGCGGTTGCACAGCGTCGGGTAATCGATGCCCGCGGCGTTGGCCTCCTGCGGCAAAAGGCTGGTGGGCGTCATGCCCGGCAGCGTGTTGGCCTCCAGGCAGTATGCCTTGCCGTCCGCCGTCAGCAGGAAATCGATGCGCGCATAGACGCCAAGCTGCAGCGCGCGGAACGCCTTGACGGCCTCGGATTGAATGTAGGCGGTGGTTGCCGCGTCAAAGCGCGCGGGCGTGATCTCCTCCGTCCAGCCGGGCTGGTATTTGTGCTGATAATCGTAGAAATTGTATTTTGGAATGATCTCGATCAGCGGCAACGGCTCGCCGTTCAAAATGCCCGCCGAGAGCTCGGCGCCCTGTATGTATTCCTCCACAAGGATGGCGTCCTCGTAGCGGAAGGCGTCGGTTACGGCGTCGGTCAGCTCCTGCCTGTTGTGCGCAATGGAGATGCCCAGGCTCGACCCGCCGCAGCAGGGCTTGACGACGCACGGCAGCGGCATGCTGTCGAAAGCGAGCGCGTCGCCCTTGCGAAACAGCTTGCCCCGCGGCGTGAGGATGCCCGCATGGTTGAGCAGCTGCTTGCTGATATACTTATCCATGGCCAGCGCGCAGCCAAAGGCGGGGCTGCCCGTATAGCGCACGCCCAGCACGTCAAAGAACGATTGCAAAGCGCCATTTTCGCCGATATCGCCATGCAACGCAAGGTAGGTGATGTCCGCCGCGCGGCACAGCTCCATCACGCCGTTTCCGATGCAGTCGGAAAGGCCGTCAACGCGCATGCGCCGCACAGCCTCGATATCGGGCGCTTCCTTGGGCACGCTGCGCTTTTCGATTGTACCGCTGACGGCAAACGCCTGCTCGATGGGGGTGGGCAGCGCCGATACGCCAAGGAACAAATCCACGAGAATGGCGTTGTGGCCGACGCTTCGCAATGCATTGGCGGCCATGACGCCCGAGCTTAAGGACACATCGCGCTCGGGCGACAGCCCGCCTGCGAGAACAACAATATTCATGAAAAACTCCCACGAAAAGAAATTGGGCGCTTGGGCAAGGAACACATATCCTCCGCGCGGATTTTGGTTCCGTGCCCGACCCTATCCCTAGATATATATCACGAAACGCTGTCCAATACAAATCTTTTTTCCATTTTCAATATATTTTTGCGGTATGCTGTAGTATACTTTACCATGAGATGGGATAAACGTTTTGCCGCGCTGTCGGCTGTTGCAGCGATGCTGTGCGCCTTTGCCTGTGGCGCGCCCAACCCCGCGCCCGCCGCTACGCCGACGCCGTCGCCCGTGCCGCAGCATCGGGATGTGTCGCTTGCCGACATGGCCTATGAGCGCCCCGATATCGCCCGCATGGAGACCATGTTGACGCAGCTGGGCGAGGATATCGCATCGGGCGCGGACGCGCACCGCCTGCTGGCCGATTACGACGCGGTGTGCAGACTCTACCGCGATGCGGAATCGCAGATGGCGCTTGCGTACCTGTTGTACGCGTTCGACGTGACGGAGGATTTCTACCAAGCGGAGTACGCGGATCTGTCCAATGCGTTGCATGCATTGGATATCGCCATGTCCGATGTGTCGATTGCGTTGTTTGAATCCTCCGATGAGGCGCGTGCGCTTGCAAAAACCCGCTACGGCGAGCGCTACATTGAGCTGGTGTATGAGGGCGTCAAGCTCAACAATGCATCCGTGCAGGCCCTGTTTGAACAGGAGCAGGCGCTGATACTGCAGTACGACGAGCTGATGGCGACGTTTTCCGTTACCGACGGCGGCACGGACTGGACGTACGAGCGCATCATGGATAACGACGCGCTGACGTACCATGAGTTTCGCAGGCTGTACGATGCGTATTCCGCGGCGCTCAATCGCGCGGCGGGCGAGATTTTTCGGGAGCTTTTAACCGTCCGCACCGACATTGCCGCCAAGCTCGGCTACGGCAGCTTTGCGGCCTATCGGTACGATTGCTACGGCCGTGATTACACCGTAACAGACGCCAAGGCGCTGTGCGAGGCCGTCAAGCAACACATCGTGCCGCTGTACGGGGAGGCCATCCGCAGCGAGCGGATCGATTTTGCGCTGTACGAGGCGACGTTCGACCAGACGCGCTTCCTGCTAAAGCTGAAGGACGCGGCCGCCGATTTTTCGGATCGGCTGGGGGAAGCGTACGATTACATGCTTAGAAACGGCCTGTACGACCTTTCGGTGAGCGAGCAGAAGCTGGAGGGCAGCTTTACCACCTACCTTGCCAACTACCGCGCGCCGTACATATTCAGCCAATGGAGCGGCAGCTATGGCGATATCGGCACCGTCATCCACGAGCTTGGCCACTTTGCCAACTACTACCACAACGACACGTCGGGCTGGAGCATGGGCGACAGCCTCGATCTGGCGGAGGTGGACTCGCAGGCGCTGCAGCTGCTGATGACGCCGCACTATCCAGCGTTTTTCGGCGATCTGGCCGAGGCTGCCGAGCAGGAGCTGCTGCTGGACTGCCTGTATGCGTTGATCTCGGGCTGCATGGAGGATGAATTCCAGCGCCTGCTCTATGCCGATGCCGACATGAGCTTGGAGCAGATCAACACCCTGTACAGGCGCCTGGCCGAGGAGTATGGGTTCGGCACGCCGTTTGACTATACGGGCACGGAATGGGTGCTGATACCGCATACCTTCCGCACGCCCATGTACTATATCAGCTATGCCGTCAGCGTTGTGCCCGCGCTGGAGCTGTGGGAGCGGATGCAGACGGACGCCGAGGCCGCGCGGCAGGCGTATTTTAACATTCTGGATCGCGCGCAGTTTGCGCCGTTTCGCAGGACTTTGGCCGAAAACGGTTTGACGGATGTGTTTTCCGAGCAGACGGTCAAACGCCTTGCGGATATGCTGGAAAAGGAATTCTGACCAAGGGGGACGGATGGGATGGAAACCCTGGACAAGCCCGAGCGGATCGGCAGCTATGACCCGCTGCCGACGGATACCAACCTGCGCCGCCGATACACGCTCAAGCGCGTCATCGGCAGCGGCGCGCACGGCATTACCTACGAGGCAATGGATTACCGCGCGGGGCAGCAGGTGGTCGTTAAGGAATACTTCCCGCGCGAGCTGGCCGTGCGCGCATCGGGCACGGTCGCCGTTTCTCCGAAGGATCGCGCGTCGGGCGCGCTGTTCTTCCTGGGTTCGGAGATGTTTTTAAGGCAGCACAGCGCCCTGATGCAGGCCATCGGCAACCCAAACCTTGTATCCGTATTCGACGTGTTCTTTGAAAACGGCACCGTGTATGCCGTTATGGAAAAGCTCGGCGGCGTCACGCCGATGGGCTATGTCCGCCTGAAGGGGCGGCTCATTGACCGTGGCGAGCTGATGCGCATCCTGCTCAGCGTGGCCGATGCGCTATTGGTCGTGCATTCTCTCAATATTCTGCATCACGATATCACGGATGAAAGCATCCTGCTGTGCACCGACGGCACCGTGAAGCTGATCGATTTCGGCGCGGCACGGCGGACGCTGATGCTGCGCCGCGAGCCAGACGATAGCTTAACCTTTGCCGATATCTGCGCCGTCGGGCGGGCGCTGTATCCCGCGTTTGTCGGCAAACCCGTCCCGACCGATCGGCAGCAGCTTATGCAGGCGCTCCCGCCCGATTTGGCCGCGCTGTTTGAAGGGATGCTGTCGGCGGACCCGCAGCGGCGGTTTGACACGGTGTTCGCCTTCCGCCATGCGCTCGGCGGCATGGACATTGCGCCCGAACAGCTTGCCGTAACCGAGGCGGACGTGCGCGCGCTGGATCGGGATATGCAGGCGGCCGCTCATGAACGCAATCGAGCGGAACGGCCGCAGCCCCATGTGCCCGCGCACGCAGCGGAGGGCAAACAAAAGCGCCGCATCCTGCTGTTCTACGGCGGCGTGGTGGCGGCGGCGTTGATCGTGGCGCTGATACTCAGGTTCTTTGTGCTGTAACCAATCAGGTACGACCGCACGCTGGCGGAGCGCATCCACGACTTCTTTGAGGACTTCTACAACAGCCTGTCGGATATCCTGAACAGTCTGGTCTATGGGGAGGGCAACAAGCAGGAATACTATGCGCTTTCCGCGGATGTGCAGGCTGTGCGCGAGATTACGGATGTGTTCATGGCGGGGTTGGATGGAGCCTCTAGCTATAGTATGTCAAATGAAACAAACAATGCAAAGAGGCAATACAGTCTAAAAGAATTTGGGCTTGAGAACTTTGATAAGGAGACGCTCAACAACATAAAACTCAAGGGAGGTATAGTGATATCCACGCGCCAGGAGCTTTTTGATCATGTTAAAAATGCCATTGATAGCGTCGAAAAGAAAAACATGTATATAGGCGTTATTGACAGGAGTGTTCTTGACAAAAATGAGAAAGACTTGTCAGCAAAACTATTTCGTGATAAGCAGTACTCATTTGTCATGTCATATGATGATGTTAGACACATTTTCGGTGAGCATTTTAAAACGATTGACGATACCGTTGATGCGATTGAACGCTTGTATACAATGCTTTCATCATATGAGACGGTTGAATTAAAGACGGGAAAAAAGACGAGCGTAAGCTGGTTTTTAAAAAAGGTTTCCTGACGCGGATTACTTACAGGTATCAATAGCTTCAAACAAAAACCGCGCGCTTGATTTGGTAACGTTGTATATCACAAAAATAAACAGGAGCCAATCTGTTCCGCCTGCTGCCAATAATGGCGGCTTGCAGCGGGGCTCGGCTCCTAATAAAAGCATACGCAACTCCGCCCAAAAAAGCAACCCCGAACAGTGCGAATCTTTGATCGATTCCCTAATCAAGGAGAATGAGCGCCGACTATCGTTGAAAAACGACCGTAAGACGGAGTTTTCCGAGCAGCAGAGTCTGCTTCAAGCGGAGGAGACCGCTGCCGATCAAGCCGAGGTGCACGCGGAGGAGTTGGAGCGCGTGCGTGAGGAAAACAGGCGCTTGTCCGTTATGATCGGTTCCTTAAAGGAGCAGTTCAAGTTGACCAAGGGTTACCGACCGAACGAGAAAGCGCTCAACCGCGTGCGCGGGAATTGCTGAAACAGACGAGCAGCACATACGACCAGACGGCTCTGACAGAGGACTTGCGCGGCTTGTTTGAGTTCATCGGCGGTCAAAAGGCGTTTGACAGTGACGAGGCAATGGCGCGGGCCGTTGCAATTGCCAAAACCGTGCTCAACAAATCGTCCGAGCGGGATACGTTGCTCTATGACAACACGGCCAACGAGCGGGACTATTTCCGTAGCCATCGGTTTGCGCTGACGGAAACGCAGAAAGCGGAAGTTGCGCGCCGGTATGGCAGCTATGACGCTTTCCGCAGGAGCATGATGGGCAAGCTGATTTGGCAGCAAAAAGCGGCAGGGCAAAAGCCCTGCCGCGTGCGTGTTTGAACGATTACTTCAGGTTTTCGGGGTTGAGGCACTCCAGCTCGGGCAGCACGAAGCGGCCGTCTTTACGGATGAGGACGTCGTCGAAGTAGATTTCGCCGCCGCCGTACGCGCTTGTCTGGATGAGCACCAGATCCCAGTGCTGCGCGCTCTTGTTGCCGTTGTTGCAGTCATCGTAGCAGGAGCCGGGCGTAAAGTGGATGCTGCCCGCGATCTTTTCGTCAAACAGCGTGTCCTTCATGGGGAAGGTGATGTAGGGGTTGACGCCGATGGCAAACTCGCCTACATAGCGCGCGCCCTCGTCGATATCCAGCATCTCATTGATGCGCTTGTCGTCGTTGGAGGTCGCTTTGACGATCTTGCCGTCCTTGAACGTAAACTTGATATCGGTGTAGGTAAAGCCATCCTCCAGCGAGGGCGTGTTGTAGGCGATGGTGCCGTTGACGCTGGTTTTGACGGGGGCTGTGTAGATTTCGCCGTCGGGGATGTTCATGTTCCCCGCACACTTGATGGCGGGCATGCCCTTGATGGAGAAGTTGAGGTCGGTGCCGGGGCCGACGATGCGTACCTTGTCGGTGCGCTCCATCAGCGATTTGAGGCTGTCCATGGCGCGGTCCATCTTGCCGTAGTCGAGGCAGCAGACGTTGAAATAGTAGTCCTCAAACGCTTCCGTGCTCATATCGGCAAGCTGCGCCATGGAGGGCGACGGGTACCGCAGCACCACCCACTTGGTCTTGGGCACGCGAATTTCGCCGTGTACGGGCACCCAGTAGTAGGTGGCGTAGTCGTTCATCCTGTCGCTTGGCACATCGGCCATTTCGTTGGCGTTGCTGCCGCCGCGCACGCCGATAAAGGCCTGCATTTGGGACATAAGCTTGGCGTCTACCTCGGCGCGCAGCTTTAGCTGTTCGGGCGTGCAGTGCATGAGCATTTCGCGGTCGTACTCTTTGTCGCCAACCCACAAAAAGGGCGTGCCGCCCGCTTTGTACACGGCCTTGATGAGCGCGCGCGTAAGATCCTCATTGCCGCCGATGGTTTCGATGAGTACGTTTTCGCCCTTTTGGACGTTGCAGGAAAAGTTGACCAGCCCGTCGGCCAGTTGCAGAATTCTGGGATCAAACATATGGTTTCCTCCATGATATATTTGTGTGTTTGCGTGGTCAGTTAAGACTATTATGACATCAAACGTTCACGTTGTAAATCCGTTTGACGGCTTCCCGTCCCGGCAGCAGGATGCAGATGACGGCAATGATGCCAAGCGCTTCCGCGGCAACGATCGCCGTGCGCAGCGGAATAAATTCGCTCACCGCGCCCGCCAAGAGCCGCCCGATGATGGAGCCCATAAAGAACATCATCGAAAACACCCCGTTGAACCGTCCGCGCACGGAGTCGTCCACATAGCTTTGCGTGCCCGTTACGCGGATGTTGTAGCTGGTTACGCCCAGTACGCCGATCATGAAATGGCAGGCGATCATACCCGCGTACGGCAGGAACAAAAAGCCGCCTTCCAATACATGCAGCGCAATGTACACAAACACCGCAATGGCGAACTTGTACGCCGTCGGGTAGCGGAAGCGGTAGTGGATGCCGCCGCCCACCAGCCTGCCCGCGGTGGATATGGCCATAATCACCGCGTAGCGGGTGATGCCATCGGGCACGGAGAGCTTGAAGTACGGGAGCATGAGCGTTTCGGAAATGCTAAAGCACAGCGTATTCATGAAAAAGTACGCCGTAATGAACGCAAGCCCGTGCTCGCGCTTGAGGTAATCGAAGCCGTCCTTGAGATCCGCGGTGAGCTTTTTGCCGTCGAAGCGCGCCGTCTGCCGCTTGCCGACGTGCCGCTCGTCCACGGAAATCTGCGTTTCCGCAACGGCGGCAATCAGGAAGGAGGCCGCGTTGAACAGAAACAGCGGCGCAAGCCCCACAGTTTTGTAGCAGACGCCCGCGATGGGCACCATGATGGTCTGCGCCAGCGGGTAGATCAGGCTGGATACGGAATAGGCGCGGGTAAAATTGCCCTCGCTGATGAGCGTAGGATAGAAGCTGTCGTAGGCGACCGTATAGATGCTGTCGATGCTGCCGATGACGACGGACGCCATCAGGAACGTCACATAATGGAACCAGTCGTTCCTTAACAGCAGGTAGACGATCAAATACAGGCCGCAGGAGACAAAATCCAGCGTATAGATGACCTTTCTGCGGGAAAAGCGGTCCAGATACGAGCCTGCCAGCACGGGCAGGATGATGCGCGGCAGACTGTACGCCACCATAAACAGCGCGTACAGCAGCACGCTCTGCGTATAATCCAACACCAGCAGCCCGATGATAAAGCCCGACACGGCGTTGCCGAACATCGAAACGACCGAGCCGAGGGTGATGATGGTAAAGTTTTTTGTCCACAGCTTTTGCGGCGGTTTTGGCAGTTCCATGACGCAAAATATAACATGTTGCAATGGAAATTGCAATGGGCGGTCATTTTCGATATACTGATATGGTTATCAATTGATTTGCGTTGGCGGGCACAGCCATGCGCCGCGCGATACAGAAGGGGGACATCGGCTTGATATCGCAGGAAGACGCCTTGCGGGTGCTCGACGCCGCAAGCGCAAGCGGCGCGGACTACGCGGAGCTGTTTTTGGAGGATACCGACGGCACGCACATCGGCATGCGTGGGACGACTGTGGAAAACGCCGTCTATACGCGCATCTCGGGCGCGGGCGTGCGGGTATTTTCGGGCGTGCGCAGCGCCTATGCGTACGCGGCGGATACATCGTTGGAAACGCTTTTGGAAACGGCGCGCCTGGCGGCCGCGGCCATACAGGGGCACGGCGGCGACAGGGCGGTTGCGTTGACCGAGCGTCGTTTTGCCATGGGCATGCAGGTTCCCTTTGCCGAGGTGCAAAACCGCCGCCGCATCGACGTCATGCGGGAGGCCGCCAAGGCCGCGCTGGGCGCTTCCGATGCGGTGACGCAGGTGATGGTGAACTATCTGGACCGCGTGGAGCGGGTTTGCATCGCTTCCACCGACGGCGTGTTTGCGTTCGATGAGCGGCCGCGCACGAGGCTTGCGGTGCGCGCGGTTGCCATGCGCGGCGGCGAGGCGCAGACGGGGCATGCGGGCCCGGGTATGCGGCGCGGGTTTGAAGCATATCAATTCATCGACGCCGCGGGCGCTGGCAAAAGGGCGGGCGACATGGCCGTGACCATGCTGGATGCGCCCGAGTGCCCCGCGGGCGTGATGCCCGTGGTGATCGACGGCGGCTTTGGCGGCGTGATCTTCCACGAGGCCTGCGGGCATTCGCTGGAGGCCACGAGCGTCGGCAAGGGCAATTCAGAGTTTTGCGGTAAGCTGGGACAATTGGTGGCGGCGCCGTGCGTGACGGCCGTGGATGACGGCACGCTTCCGCACAAATGGGGGACGCTGAGCATTGACGACGAGGGCACGCCCACAAGACGCAATGTGCTCATCGAAAACGGCGTGCTCAAAGGGTACCTCATCGATAAGCTTGGCAGCCGCCGCATGGGCATGCCGCCGACGGGCTCGTCGCGCAGGCAAAGCTACCTGTATGCGCCCACGTCGCGCATGACCAATACGTTCATCTGCGCAGGAACCGACGATGAAGCGGAGATGATCCGCACCATGGGCGACGGGCTGTTTGCCAAGGAGATGGGCGGCGGCTCGGTCAACCCCGCAACGGGAGAGTTCAACTTTGCCGTCAGCGAAGGGTGTCTGGTGCGCGGCGGAGAAATTGTCAGCCCCGTGCGCGGCGCCACGCTGATCGGCAACGGCGCCGATATCCTCAAACGCATCGACCGCGTAGGGCCGCGGATGTGGATGGCGCAGGGCATGTGCGGCTCCGCCTCGGGCTCTGTTCCGACCAATGTCGGGCAGCCGCGCATCCGTGTGAAAGAAATCACCGTCGGCGGCAAAGGAGGCGTACAATGATGGATAGAAACACCTTTTCGGAGCGCGTCAACGCCTATGCGCTGCGCGTTGGCTGTCGGGCGGCGGAAACGTTCTATGCCGCGTCCAAAGCGTTCTCGGTTACGGCGCTTGGCGGCGAGGTGGATGCGTACGAGGTCAGCAACACCGCGGGCGTCAGCGTGCGCGTCAACGTCAACGGGCGCGATGGCTACGCTTATACCGAACGGCTCGACGAGCCCGAGCGGCTGGTGGACCACGCCATTGACAACGCAGGCGCCATTGAGCAGGATGACCCGCACCCGATGCAATCGATGCAGGCATATCGGCCCGTTGAGCGTGCCGATTGCCCGATCGACGGCATGGATGTCGCGGAAAAGATTGCGCTGGCGCTCGGCATGGAGCAGGCCGCCAAAAAGGCCGATCCCCGCGTGCAGCGCGTGATGCACTGCACCGTGGAAACCGCCGCGGGCGAAGTGGAGATGCGCAACACCCTGGGCCTCGCTGCCGCAAGGCGCACGGGGCTGCCGATGTGCTACCTGATGCCCGTTGTGCAGCAGGGCGACGAGGTGCAAACCGCCACGGCGTTCCGTATGGGCACGGAGGCGCACCATGTGGAAGCGTGCGCCGAGGAGGCCGTCGCAACCGCCCTGTCGCGGCTGGGCGCAAAGCCCGTGCCGTCGGGCACTTATCAAGTGGTCATCCAAAACATGGCCATGGCTGAGCTGCTGCGCGCGTTTTTGCCGATGTTCTCCGCCGAGGAAGCGCAAAAGGGCTGCTCGCTGCTCAACGGCAGGGAGGGGGAACAAATCGCCGCGGACTGCGTTACGCTCACCGACGATCCGTTCCACCCGCTCGCACCGCGCGCGTTCGATGGCGAGGGCACGCCCTGTCAAACCAAGCATATCATCGACCATGGCGTGCTGACGACGCTGCTGCATAACCTCAAGACCGCAAGAAAGGCGGGGGTGGAGAGCACGGGCAACGCCGTGCGTGCCTCCGCGGCGTCGCCCATCGGCGTGGGCCCGAGCATCCTCATCCTGCACGCGGCGGACGGCGGGGAAGAGGACCTCCCAAAACGCATGGGCAGCGGGCTTTTGATTACCGATTTTTCGGGCCTGCACGCGGGCGTGGACGCCGTTTCGGGCGATTTTTCGCTGCAAGCACGCGGCAGGCTCATCGAAAACGGCGTGGACGTGTGCGCCGTCAGCGGCGTCACCCTGGCGGGCAATATGCTGCATGTGCTGCAAAGCGTGGCGTGCGTCGGAAACCAGGTGCGCTTTGCCATGCCAAGCGGCGCATTCGTCGCCTCGGCGGATGTCCTTGTGCCCGCATTGACCGTGGCGGGAAGCTGAAAATGCA
Organism: uncultured Oscillospiraceae bacterium; assembly: GCA_964600225.1. Taxonomy (GTDB): domain Bacteria; phylum Bacillota; class Clostridia; order Christensenellales; family CAG-138; genus CAZRIT01. Next base: position 22,817 of record CAZRIT010000024.1, read on the forward strand.
AATTGGCAGTTGACAAACAAGATATATTATATATAATAATCCATGTCCTGCGCGGCCGTTTGCAAAATGGCTTGGCGGGAAGTGAAATACAATCGGAAAGTGAGGATAGAATATGGATCAGATCAGAGTTGGCATCGTCGGATACGGCAACATCGGCAGGGGCGTTTTGCAGGCGCTCAACTATAACGAGGATGTTGAACTGGTTGCCGTGTTCACGCGCAGGGACCCGTCGGCCATCGGCGTGCCGTGCGCGGTGTCCGTGGAGCGTATAGAGCAATACCGTGGAAAGATCGACGTGCTGCTGCTGTGCGGCGGCTCCGCAACCGACCTGCCCGTGCAGGCGCCCGGGTATGCGGCCATGTTCAACACCATCGATTCGTTCGATACGCACCCGCATATTCCCGAGCAGTTTGCCAAGGTGGACGCTGCGGCCAGACAGGGCGATACGCTCGCCATGATGTCCACGGGCTGGGACCCCGGCCTGTTTTCCATGCAGCGTGTGCTGTTTGAGGCGGCGCTGCCTGCGGGCAAGACCTATACCTTCTGGGGCAAGGGCATCAGCCAGGGCCACAGCGATGCGCTGCGCAGAATCCCGGGCATTCTGGACGCCAGGCAGTATACCGTGCCTGTTGACAAAACGCTGGAGGAAGTTCGTCAAAACCGCGGCGGCGCGTACACCGCGCGACAGATGCACACCAGGCACTGCTATGTGGTGGCCGAGGCGGGCGCGGACAAGGTTGCCATCGAGCAGGCCATCCGCACCATGCCCGATTATTTTGCCGATTACGATGTGTTCATCGATTTTATCGATCAGGCTACGATGGATCGCGAGCATGCGGGCATGCCGCACGCGGGCAACGTCATCCGTTTAGGCGTCACAAGCGACGGCACGAACGAAAGGATGGAGTTTTCGCTCAACCTGGACAGCAACCCCGAGTTTACGGGCAGCGTGATGATCGCCTTTGCGCGCGCGCTGCACCGCATGTATCAAAAGGGCATGCGCGGCGCGGTGACGCCGCTGGATGTGCCCGTCGGTTTGCTTTCCAAGCTGACTGCGGAACAACTGCGCGCCACAAGGCTGTAAACAAACCGCTTGGGCTAAGGCGAGGGGAGCCGCGACGACCGCAGGGGGTTGACGCCCCTCGCCTTAAGCACGCCGTGCAAACCGTGGTTCGGATTTGCACGGTGTGCTTACGATATTGGAATCGTGCAACAAAACGCTTGACACGGCATGCAAATTTCGGTATCATAATCCCGCGCCCAGTTCGTCTAGTGGCCTAGGACGCCGCCCTCTCACGGCGGTGACAGGGGTTCGACTCCCCTACTGGGTACCA
>CAZRIT010000025.1:0-23478 GCA_964600225.1 uncultured Oscillospiraceae bacterium
GAGCGAGTAGTACACCCGCACGCTGAAGGCCATCGGGTCGTTGGTGAGGGTTGCGTTGGGCAACAGCTCGGCAATCTGCCGAATCATCTCGATGCGGCGCGCGTTGATCACATCCGATTCGGGCATGGAGCGGTACAGGTAGCCGTTGACCGTTACCTGCTGCATACTGCCATCCTGCATGGGTACGTTGAAGAACTGGCAGTTGACGGAGCAGTTATCGTCCTTGCCCGTGCCACGGTCGAAGCGGTCGATCGCATCCTTGAACTTGAGGTTGCTGTCCTTAATGCCGTAGGTGTTCATCAGCATCATGTACAGCGTGGCGGTTCTGGGCATGTTGCGCTTGATGGAAAAGGCGTCATGGAAGCGCTTGATGCCATCGTAGCCGCTGACGCTGAATCTGCCGAAGGTCTGGTCGTCATCCGCCGTAAACAGGCGGTAGGTCTCGACCCAAACCTTGCGCTCGGCAAAGCGGTCGCTCGAAAGCAGGCCCAGCTCCGCGCTCTCCTTGTTGTAGCAGTCGCGCAGCTTGCGCACCTCGTCCTTGGGCTCCAGATCGCCCGAGAAGAGGTAGGTCACGTTTTCGCTCGGCGCAAAGGAGCGGATGGCCGCGGCATAGGCGTCGTTCTTTTCCCTGTACGCGTTGAGTTCGTTGACGTCCCGGAACGGGACGCTCCTGCGCACCTTGCTGCCGTTTTGCAGCGTGATGACGATGGGCTCCACATTGGTAAACTGCGTCAGCTCCTCGTAGCCGCAGTGCGGGCCGTTCTTTTGCACATATTGTGCCGCGCTTTGCAGCGCCTCGGCCGTGCAGGCTCTGGTCTCGGCGTCGGTAAACTCAATTTCCGCCACCTTGAGCACGCTGTAGTTTCGGTAGGGCTCCGTATAGCTGTAATCTGGGAACGATACGCTTTTGATCTGCTCCGCCGTGGGCTGCACGCTCAGCGCATTGGCCGTCAACAGGCTCGTCCCCGCGTACAGCACCAGCGTCAGGGCCAGCGGGCACAGGTACCACGGCATGGAGCGCAGCACCTTTTTACCGTCGCGCATCACCACAAGCTGATACGTCACAAAGCACACCAGCGAGATGATGACCATCGGGGCCAGGTTGGAGAAAATGCTGTTGCCCATTCTGGTATAGTAGCCCGTCGTGAACCGCAGGCCGAAAAGCAGCGCGGGCATGGCCATGCAGCAGGCAAAGGCCGTCTGCCACTTGCCGTTCTTGGCGCCGTGCTCGGCCAGCTCCGACGGCCGCTTTTTGAACAGCCATGCGCCCAGCGCCAGCTCGGCCACCGCTACCAGCAGCGAATACAGGATGTTGCCGATTTTGATCAGTTCCCCGGCCAGCATGGCGCGCCGCGACATCACCGCAATGCCCGTGGCCACGTTGGTGGCGGGGTTGAGGAACCAGTTGAGGTCCAGCCAGCCGATGATATCGGTATTGTCCACCACGCCGCGCGCCAGCATGAACTGGATCAGCCGCGGCAGGCACAGGATCGCAACCGCCAGCGCCAGGTTGGTCAGCAGCGTGCCCGACAGCGAGCAGGCAATGGCGCCCGCGGCAAACACCAGCATCGCCGCCACGATGAACATGAGCGTCCCCAGCGGGAAGTATGCCGGCACAAACTTGACGCCCGAGAACAGGTACATGCAAAACGACGTGAGCGTGCACAGGATCACGGTGCCCGCAATCCACGTCATGGCCGCCGCCGAAACCGACAGGTACAGCTCCGTGCGCTTGATCGGCAGGCTGTGATAAAAATCGCTGTCGGCGCGCTTGTTGAGGAACGAAAAGCCCACAAACGCAAACAGCAGGCCCGCGATATACACATAGATACGCATAAACGGCATCACCGTAAACACGCTGTCAGGCCACCGCTCGGCATTGCCAAAGAGGTTGAGCTGCAGCAGGATCGTCGCCACAAAGGCGACCATCAGCGTCGTAAAGCCCACGCGGCTCAAGCGACGCAGGGATTCTTTATACAGTTTCATGCGCGGCCTCCTTCCACGACGGAAGCATCAAACGCATATCCGAGCGCCTCCATCTCGTAAACAAACACTTCTTCCAGCGTCAGCGGCAGCAGCTCCAGAATCAGCGGCTGCATGGCGGAGATGCGCTTGCTGCACGCCTCCTTGTCCCCGCGCACGATCATGTGCGCAACGCTGCCGTGCTTGTTGAACTGCAGCACTTCCATATCTGTAAAGCGCTCCTTGCCAAACTCCTCCGTAAACGCAACCTGCACCTTGAACAGCGTCGTTTTGAGGTTTTGCACATCGCTTTCAAATACGATGCCGCCGCCGTACAGCAGCGCGAGCTGATCGCAGGTGTCCTCCAGCTCTCTGAGCGAATGGCTGGTGATGACAGCCGTGCAATCGCGCGTCATCACGTCATCGTAGAGCATCTGCTTGACGAGGTTGCGCATGACGGGGTCCAATCCATCGAACGTTTCGTCAAAGAACACATATTCCGCCATGGTCGACAGCGCCAGTATCGTGGCCGCCTGCCTGCGCATGCCCTTGGAAAACGTGGTAAACGGCTTGGTCGGATCCAGCCGAAACTCCTCCGTCAGCGCGCGGAAGCGCTTAAAATCGAACCGCTCGTAGGCCGAGGCGTACAATAGCGCCATGCGCTGCATGTTGCTTTGCGGCAGGAAGTACAGTTCATCAGGCACGAACACGAACTGCTTTTTGACCGATGGGTTATCGAACACCTCTCCGCCATTGATGATGATGTTGCCCGCATCCGGCTTGTAGATGCCGCTTGCCAGCCGCAAAAACGTGCTTTTTCCCGATCCGTTGGCGCCTACCAGGCCATATATGCAGCCAACGGGAATCGTGCAATTGAGATTGGACAGCGCTTCCTTGCTGCCAAACCGCTTTGTCAGATTTCTTGCTGTAATCATTTTCTCTCTTCCTTTCCGTAGACCGTACGCACCGCGTCGAGTACATTCTCCAACGGAATGCCCGCCGCCTTCATGCGTTCGGCTGTCTCGGTCATACTCTGCATCCATTCATTGGAGCGGGAGGCGATCTTCTCCTTGGCGTCCTTGGCCACGAACCGCCCGTTTCCGGGGGCGCTGGCTGTGACGCCACGCCGCTCCAATTCGGCATAGGCCTTCTGCAAAGTATTCGGGTTGACAGACAGGGATTGAGACATGGCGCGTACGCTTGGCAGCTGGTCGCCTGCCTTCCAAACGCCCGTCATGATCAATTGCTCCGTCTGCTCAATCACTTGCTCGTAGATGGGCACGCGACCGAACTTGTCAATTTGAAACATCTTTAACACTCCTTTAAGTGTACTATTCGTGCTAGTACACATACATATTACTTTCAATGTGAAAATATGTCAAGCGTTCGGGCGGAAAAATATGTTATACTTTTGTAAACATGGAAAAGGAATGGCTGGAGGAAACGAATAAGGAACGCCGCTTTTCCCGCGCAATCCTCATTGCCGGGCTGTGTTTGGCGCTGCTTGCCGCAGTGCTGTTTTTGATGCGGTGCGAAAGCGAGTACGTCGCCGCGCTGCCTACGCCCGTGCCCGAGAGCGTGCCGAATGTGGATGCGGACGATTTTACGGGGCTGCGCGTTTGGTTTATCGACGTGGGGCAGGGCGACTGCACGCTGCTGCTTTCGCCATCGGGCAAGACCATGCTCATTGACGCGGGCCTGCCCGACAGCTTTGCGGCCATCCGCGGCACGCTCGACCTGCTGGGGATCACCAGAATCGATCTGGCGGTATGCACGCATTTTCATGCCGATCACATCGGCGGCATGGCGGAGGTGCTGGATCACTACGAGGTGGGCTCCATGGTCGTTTCCCCGTACGATATCGATTCGAGCCTGTACGCGGCGCTGGTGGAGCAGCTCGACCGCCGCGGCGTGCCCGCCGCCTCCGTATACGCGGGCGCGGATACGACGATTCCGTGGGACGAAAGCTGCACCGTGCGCGTGCTGTCGCCCTTCGAGGTGCGCTACGACGACGAAAACGACACTTCGCTCATGCTGCACGTTTCCTACGGGCTAACAAGCGTGCTGCTGCCCGCCGACGCCACGGAGCTGAGCGAGCGGCTTGCGGTCAAGGCGTTTCCCAACCGCTATCTGCACGCCAACGTGCTCAAGGTCGGCCACCACGGCTCCCAAACGTCGAGCAGCAAAAAGTTCCTTTCGGCGGTCAAGCCCGAAATTGCCGTCATCAGCTGCGGCAAGGGCAACGAGTACGGCCTGCCCGACGAATTGGTGCTCAACCGCCTGATTGCAGCCAACGCCAAAATCCTGCGCACCGATACGGACGGCACGGTGCTGATTGCTCTTGACGGCACGCGCGCATGGGTGGTAGAATAGGCACGTCAAAAGCTTGGATGGGGAGAGTCCCGAAATAGAGCGTCCCAGAGAGCGCCGTCAAATGCTGCAATCGGCGCACGCGAAATACGGATCCGCGTTCACCCCGTAGCTTTGCCGATGAACGAGCAGTAGTCGGCAACGGGTCGCCCGTTACAGCGGCAGAGGCTCCGATTACGGAGTGAATTTGGGTGGTACCACGGCGCGCTTCGTCCCATATGGGCGAGGGCGCGTTTTTTTATTTACGTTAAGCATGCCATGCAAATCCGAACCACGGTTTGCACGGTGTGCTTACGGAAAGAAAAGGAGAGAATCGGTATGGGCATGAAGGAATCCTTGATGCAGCTGCGGGAGGAGACGGACAAGCGGCTGGCCGCGTGCGAATCCGCCGAGGAGCTGGAAGCGGTATTGTCGGAGGTGCTGGGCCGCAGCGGGACGCTCACGGGCATCCTGCGCGCCATGGGCAAGCTGGAAAAGAACGAGCGCGCCGAGGTCGGGGCGTTTGCCAACAACGTCAAGCAGGCGCTGGAGCAGCGCATCAATGAGCGCAAGGCGCAGCTTGGCAGGCTTGCCATGCAAAAAAAGTTTGAGCGGGAAACGCTCGACGTCACCGCCCCGGGCGTAGTTACCCAACCGCTCGGCCGCCTGCACCCGATGACAAAGACCTATCGGGAAATTCGGGACGCGCTGGTGGGGCTTGGCTTCTCGCTGTTCGACGGGCCCGAAATCGAGCTGGACGACTACAACTTCACCCTGCTCAACCTGCCCAAGGATCACCCCGCGCGCGATATGCAGGATACCTTCTACGTCAACGAAAACGTCGTGCTGCGCACGCATACGTCGCCGTGCGAGGTGCGGGCGCTGACCACGCTCAAACCGCCGTTTCGGCTGATGATGCCCGGCAGGGTCTTCCGCGTAGACGAGGTGGACGCCAGCCACTCGCCCGTATTCTTCCAAATCGAGGGATTTGTGGTGGATAAGGGGCTGACGCTGGGCGATTTGAAGGGCGTCCTCGATGCGTTCGTGCACGCGGTGTTCGGCAACAGCGTCAAAACGCGGCTGCGGCCCAGCTACTTCCCGTTTACGGAACCGTCGGCGGAGATGGATATGTCCTGCACCATCTGCGGCGGCAAGGGCTGCCGCGTGTGCAAGGGCACGGGCTGGATCGAGATCCTCGGCTGCGGCATAACCAACCCGCACGAAATCGAAAACTGCGGCTACGACCCGAAGGAATGGACGGCGCTGGCATTCGGCGTCGGGGTGGACCGCGTGGCCAGCCTCAAGTACGGCATCAACGACATCCGCTTGGAATACGAAAACGACGCGCGCTTCCTGCGCCAGTTTTAAGGGGGGAACAGGCATATGAAACTACCGAAAAAATGGCTTTGCGAATATGTGGATTTCAACGTCACCAACGAGGAATTCACCGAGCGCATGATGTGGCGCGGCTTTGAGCTGGCGGGCATCGAAAAGGAGATGCCCAACGCGGAAAACATCGTGGTCGGGCGCGTGCTGTCGGTGCGGGATCACGAGAATTCCGATCACCTGCACATCTGCACCGTCGATGTGGGCACGGAAACGCTCACCATCGTGACGGGCGCGGACAATGTGTTTGACAACGCGCTGGTGCCCGTCGCCGGGATTGGCGCCAAAATCGGCGGGCGCGAGATGGCCGTGGTCAACATGCGCGGCGTGGACAGCTACGGCATGCTCTGCTCGGGCGAGGAGCTGGGGCTGACAGAGGCGGATTATCCCGGCGCGGGCGTGCACGGCATCCTGATCCTACAGGGCGACCATCCGCTCGGGCAGCCCATCGACGCGGCGCTTGGCTACGACGACGATATCTTCGAGTTCGAGCTTACCCCCAACCGTCCCGACTGTCTGAGCATCATCGGCATGTGCCGCGAGGCCGCCGCCGCGCTGGGGCAGCCGTTTGCCGAGCCTGCGGTCAAGCAGGTGTCGGGCAGCGGCAGCGCGGGCGATTACGCCGCGGTCACCATCGAAAACTACGACCTGTGCCCGCGCTACACCGCGCGCGTAATACGCGATATCCGCATCGAGCCGTCGCCGCAATGGATGCAGCGCAGGCTCAAAAGCGTGGGGCTGCGCCCCATCAACAACATTGTGGATATCACCAACTATGTGCTGGTGGAATACGGCCACCCCATGCACGCGTTTGACCTGAGCTGCATCGACGGCGGGCACATCATTGTGCGCAACGCCTACGAAAACGAGGTCGTCACCACCCTGGACGAAAAGGAGCGCGCGGTCACGCCCGATATGCTGCTCATTGCCGACCCGAAAAAGGGCGTTGCGGTGGCGGGCATCATGGGCGGGCTCAACAGCGAGATCACCGCATCGACCAAAACGGTGCTGTTTGAATCGGCCGCGTTCAAAGGCAGCAACATCCGCGCCACCTCCCGCAAGCTGCGGCATGTGACCGATTCGGCCGCGCGCTTCATCAAGGGCGTGGAGCCCGTCAACGCCAAATTGGCGCTGGATCGCGCGGTGGAGCTGGTAGAGGAACTCAACGCGGGCGCCGTCATCGGCGACACCATCGATGCGTGCGCGGAGCCGCCCGTGCAGCGCAAGGCCGACGTGAGCGTGCCGCACATCAACGCATTGCTAAAGCTGGCGCTTAGCGGGCAGCAGATGGCCGATATGCTCCAAACCATCTGCATTCCCGCCAAAGCCGACGGCGACACGCTGCATATCGATATCCCGCACTACCGCACCGATATCGAAAGCGGCATCGAGGCCGATTGGGACATTGCCGAGGAAATTGCGCGCATCTACGGCTACTACAATATCGAAACCACCATGCTCAGCGGCGATACGTTCCAAGGCGCCGTCGTCGGGCCGTTCCGCTTCGAGGACGACGCCAAGGATGCGCTGGTATCGCTCGGCGCGTACGAAATGTACAACTACAACTTCACGGGCCCCGCGATATTGGATGCGCTGCTGCTGCCCGAAGGCTCGGCGCTGCGCAAAAACGTCAGGCTGCTCAACCCGTTCGGCGAGGATCAAAGCCTCATGCGCACCACCCTGATTCCGGGTATGCTGGATGTGGCCGCCCGCAACCTCAACCGCCATACCGAGCAGTACCGCTTCTTCGAGGTGGGCAACGTCCACTTCGACCTTGGCGATACGCTGCCGCGTGAATACAAGCACATCGGCCTGCTGCTGTTTGGCGAAAATGACACCTTCTATACCCTCAAGGGCGTGGTGGAACAGTTGCTGACGGCGCTGGGCATATCGAACGCGGCCTTCGCGCGCGACGATGCGCCGTATCTGCAGCCCGGCCGCGCCGCGGGCATGTACGCCGCCGACGGCGGAAAGCTGGGCGTGCTTGGCGAGCTGCACCCCGACGTGGCCGCGCGCTGGAAGATCGACGCGCGCGTGTACGTTGCGGAGCTGTATTTCGACAAGCTGTACGAGGCCGCCGATGCGCACAGGCGCTTTGTGCCGCTGCCGCGCTTCCCCGTGGTACAGCGGGATCTTGCCGTCATCACCGACGCCGCCACGGAATCGGCCGCGCTGAAACGCGTCATCGAAACGGCGCCCGTCGGGCCGATCGTCGCCGACGTCAAGCTGTTTGATACCTACACGGGCGTGGGCATCCTGCCGGGTAAAAAGAGCCTTGCGTACTCGTTTACGCTGCGCGCGGAGGATCATACCCTGTCCGACGACGAAATCCGCAGCGCCATGGATACCATCATCGAATCCCTGCGCAACGCGGGCGCAGCGCTGCGCGCCTAATCCCATTTTCTGCAAAGCTGACAAAAGACGCGGCTATGCCGCGTCTTTTTGTACCGCATACATCCTGTCGATCACTGTCGAAAATGCGATTGCAACCAAGGCGCATGTCCTTTATAATAATGAATAAGATAGGATCGGAGGGAATGATTATGGCATTTTGTGAATCCTGCGGCAAGCCGCTGGCAACAGGCGCAGCGTTTTGCACAAGCTGCGGCGCGCCCATCAAGGCGGCCCCGCGGCCGACATACGCGCAAACGCCCCCGCCCCCGCCGCAACCGCCCGTATACGACGCGCCCAACGGCTTTGACGGCGACGCCTGCCCGCCGCGCGGCGCCCGCCATGCCGTCATCAGCTCCTGGGGCTATGTGGGCACACTGCTGCTGTTGTGCCTCCCCGTGGTCGGCTTCATCCTAACCATCGTGTGGGCCTGCGGCGGCGCGCACAACCTTAACCGCGTCCATCTGGCGCGCGCCATCCTGCTGATGGAGCTGGTGTGCGTCATCGCCGCTATCGTGTGCTATGTCCTGTACGGCACGCAGATTACCGAATGGGTATCCGTGTGCATCGTATGAAATACCGCGTATTTGTCATCGGCGGCGCGGCCGTGGATATCACGGGTACGCCCGATAGCCTGTGCCGCCTCAGGGACAGCAACCTTGGCCGTGTGCGCACCACCGTGGGCGGCGTGGGCAAGAATATCGCCAAGCGCCTGACAGGCTATGACGTTGAGGTGGAGCTTGTCACCGCCATCGGCAAGGGCTTCCACGCCTCGCTGGTGCGCGACGACTGCCTGCAAGCCAATGTCGACCTCGCCCATGCCATCACCTGCGATGCGCCGACGGCCACCTACCTTTCCGTGCTGGATGAGGATGGCGACCTGCTGGTCGGCATCAGCGATATGTCCGTGCTGGATCGCCTGACGCCCGATTATTTAGCGCCGCTGCTGCCCATGCTCAACCAAGCCTCGCTTGTGGTGCTGGATGGCAACCTCTCGCCCGAGACGCTGGCGTATCTGTGCACGCACCTGACCGCGCGCATCTTTTACGATCCCGTCAGCTGCGCCAAGTCCAAGCGCATCGGCACGCACATCGGCCGCTGCTACGCCATCAAGCCCAATCGGTTTGAGGCGGGCTTTCTATCGGGCAAATCGTGCGATACGCTGCGCGGCGTCTACCGCGCGTCCGATTGGCTGCTGGAGCAGGGCGTGCAGCGGGTGTTCATCTCCCTTGGCGCGGAGGGCGTGTTCTGGGCCGATGCCAACGGCAACGGCGTGGTTCCCTCCGCCTGTACGGAGGTTGTGGATACCACGGGCGCGGGCGACGCCATGGGCGCGGCCATCATCTATGGCTGCCTGGAGCAGATGCCCACGCAGGATTGCGCCATATTCGGCAACGACGCCGCCGCACGCATCTGCGAGCGCCGCGGCGCGTTCTAGTGATCGGAATTGTAAAAAACGACCGCCCGTGCGGTCGTTTTGTTTTTTATGTTTTCTTACTCTTTTTGAAAAAAGAGTAAGCAGAAAAACGCATAAACGATATCATCCATAGCCTTAGGCAAAGAATCTGAATTGGGAGGTTTTCTTTCGGTCCCTTTCTTTTTTAAAAGAAAGGGACAAAACCGTTCCTCCGTCCTTACCCGAACAGCTTGTTGGGCTGAATCGGCGGGATGGGCGATATCTGCCAGATATCGCGCGCGTACTCCTCGATGGTGCGGTCAGAGGAGAAGTGCGCAGCGCACGCCACGTTCATCAGGCACATCCTGCCAAACGCCATGCGGTCGGCATAGGCGCGGTTGGCGTCCATCTTGCGGTTGACGTAATCCATCAGCTCGTACAGCACAAAGTAGTTATCGGGGCGCTCCCAATCGGAGCCGACCAAAAGCGAACGGTACAGGTCGCTAAACGCCCCCGTGTTATCGTCGGAGAAGGTGCCGTCAACCAGCGTATCCACCACGCGGCGCACGCGCGGCTCGGCGTCATAGACGGCGCGCGGCACATATTGCGCTCTGGCGGCGTTGAGCTGATCGACGCGGTTACCGAAAATGAAGGCGTTCTCCTCGCCCACGGCCGCAACGATCTCCACGTTGGCGCCATCGTAGGTGCCCAGGGTGATGGCGCCGTTGAGCATGAGCTTCATGTTGCCAGTCCCCGAAGCCTCCGTGCCCGCGGGCGAAATCTGCTCGGAGATATCCGCGGCGGGAATGATGTGCTCGGCGTAGGAAGCGTTGTAATTCTGCACAAACACCACGCGCATGCGTTCCTGCATGGCGGGGTCGTTGTTGATCAGCTTGGCAATTTCATTGATGAACTTGATGATGGCCTTGGCGCGGATATAGCCGGGCGCGGCCTTGGCACCAAACAGGTAGCATGTGGGCGTAAACTCCGTGATGCGTCCATCCTTGAGTCCAAAATAGGTATCCAGTATGGCAAACGCGTTCAACAGCTGGCGCTTATACTCATGCATGCGCTTGACCTGCACATCGAACATAAAATCGGGCGGCAGCGTCACGCCCTCGCGCGCGCCAACGATGCCCGAAAGCTGCACCTTCTTGGCGCGCTTGACGGCATGGAACGCCTCGACGTCCGCATCCGACAGGTGCTCCTTGAGCGCGCCGATGCGCGACAGGTCCTTGAGGTAGCCCTGCCCGATGCGCTCATCCAGAAACCTGCACAGTTCGGGGTTGCACAGGCCCAGCCAGCGGCGCTGGGTGATGCCGTTGGTCTTGTTCTGGAAGCGTTCGGGGTAGAGCTCGTACCATCTGCGCAGCACATCGGTTTTGAGAATGTTGGTGTGGATTTCCGCCACGCCGTTGATAAAGCGGGAGCAATACACCGCCAGGTTGGCCATGTGGATGGTGTTTTCCTGTATGATGGCCATCGTCTTGCAGTCCGCGCCGCGCATCATCAGTTCGCCGCAGAGCTTGGCGTTGATGCGGTAGATGATATCAAACACCTCGGGCAAAACGGAGCGGAACAGATCCGCATTCCACTTTTCCAGCGCCTCGGACATGACGGTGTGGTTGGTATAGGAAAACGTGCGGCACGCAATCTCATACGCGCGTTCAAACTCGATGCCATCCTTCATCAGCAGCCGAATGAGCTCGGGTATGCTGACGGTCGGGTGCGTATCGTTGAGCTGTATGGCCACATAATCGGCAAACGAATCGATCGGGCGGTTTTCGCGCTTAAAGCGGTACAGGATATCCTGCAACGACGCGCTGGAGAGGAAATACTGCTGCTTTAGCCGCAGCTTTTTGCCCGCCTCGGTGGAATCGTTGGGGTACAGCACGCGCGTGATATCCTCCACGGCGTTCTTTTGCAGCACCGCAAGGGCATACTCCTGCTCGTTAAACAACGTAAAATCAAACTCCTGCAGCGCCTCGCTCTGCCACAGCCTGAGCGTGCCGATGTTGTTGGTTTGGTAGCCGATGATGGGCATATCGTACGCCACGGCGCGCACCGTTACGTCGGCAAAGGTGACCAGCACCTCGTGCGTATCGCGGCGACGGCTCCACGGATCGCCCATGCGCTGCCAATCGTCCGCCTGCTCACGCTGGAAGCCGTCCTCAAACGTCTGCTTGAACAGCCCATAGCGGTAGCGGATGCCATAGCCATCCAGCGGCAGGTCGTACGTTGCCGCGGAATCCAGAAAGCATGCGGCCAGACGGCCCAGACCGCCGTTGCCGAGCGCCGCATCCTCAATTTCCTCAAACATGCCGATATCCAGCCCGCGTTCGGCAAACGCCTGCCTGATGTCGTCGAGAATGCCCAGCACAAACAGGTTGTTGTAAACCATGCGCCCAACCAGGTATTCGGCGCTGAAATAGTAAGCCTCGCGCGTGCGTTCGTGCGCGTGGCGGCTTTCGTACCATTCGTCCGCAATGGCAGCCATAACCACGTTCGACAATGCGTCGTGCAGCTGCGCGGTCGTCGCCTCCTGCAGGGAAACCTGGTGCTCCTGCATCAGGTTGAGCTCCACTGCGTTCATGATGTTATCAATCTTCACTCTTTGCTATTTCTCCTCGCGCCAAATCTCCGTTAGTATATCATATTGCACCCTCGGATGCAATGTGCCGCGCACGCCGTATCCGCGCGATTCCTGCCGTCTGTCGGCCGATATCGCGCGCTATCGGTCATCCCCGAATATCTGCTTGCGGAACCGCTCGGTCACCAGCAGCAGCGGAATTCCCAGCCCGAAGCAGGCCACAACCTGCCCGACGGCAACGTACGCGCACGCCGTCCATAGCGGCACGGGCACGCCATAGGCATATTTGAGCACCGCGCCAATCATCAGGCCGTTGACCGCCACCGCGGGCAATGGCGCCAAATATTTGGAACACCGCGCGCGCATGGCGCGGGTGGCCAGCGCGGCAAGCAGCGTCGCCAGGCTGCCAAACACCACATCGTATATGGGCGCGCCGACCAGCGCGTTGGAGAGCAGGCACCCGATAAACAGCCCCGGCACGGCCGAAACCGTGAAGTACGGCAGCACGCACAGCGCCTCCGATACGCGGCACTGCACCGGCCCGTAGGATATCGGCGCCAGCCCCACCGTCAAAACCGTATAGCAGGCCGCAATCACGGCCGCATATGCCACATTCCTTGCCTTCAAACGCCGTTTACCATCCAATCGCCCGCAGCCCGTCGGTGCGGTTATGTATTTGCTTTCCATTATACATAAACACCTTGCCGATTGTACAGCCATTTGCTATACTGAATGGGCATTTGCAGCAGGGAAAGGAGCATTCCATGATCGAGCTAACCAACGTCAGCCATGCATACGCGGGCAACGCGCACAAGGCGCTCGACGGCGTAAGCCTGTCGATCCGCCGCGGCGAGATGGTCGCCATCTGCGGCCACAACGGCTCGGGCAAGAGCACGCTGGCCAAGCACCTCAACGCCCTGCTGCTGCCCACCGACGGCACAGTAACTGTTTTTGGCATGGATACCCGCGACGACGGCAAAACCCTTGCCATCCGCCAGCATGTGGGCATGGTCTTCCAAAACCCCGATAACCAGCTTGTCACCACCATTGTGGAGGAGGACGTGGGCTTCGGCCCCGAAAACCTCGGCGTGCCGCCCGCGGAGATTCGGCAGCGCGTGGATGCCGCGCTAACCGACGTCAACATGTCGGAGTTTGCCGCGTCCGACAGCAACGCGCTTTCGGGCGGGCAGAAGCAGCGGGTCGCCATCGCGGGCATGCTGGCCATGCAGCCCGATGTGCTGGTGCTGGACGAAGCCACCGCCATGCTCGACCCCAAGGGCCGCCAGGAGGTGCTCTCCACCGTGCGCCACCTCAATCACGAACGCGGCATGACGGTTGTGATGATTACGCAGTATATGGAGGAAGCCGTCGGGTGCGACCGCGTGTTCATCCTCTCCCACGGCAAGCTTGCCATGGAGGGAACGCCAAGGGACGTGTTTGCCCGGAGCGAAACGCTGCGCGGCTACGGGCTGGACGCGCCCGCGTTTGTGCAGCTTCGGGATGCGCTCGGCGCCGCGGGCATGCCCATCGACGAAAATGCCATGACGTGTGAAGAATTGAGCGAGGCCATATGCCAATTGTTATAGACCATCTGGAACATACCTATCTGCAGGGCAGCGCGCTTGCATACCCTGCGCTGCACGATGTCACGTTCACCATCCGCGACGGCGAGTTTCTGGGCGTCATCGGCCACACGGGCTCGGGCAAGAGCACGCTCATGCAGCACCTGAACGGTCTTTTGCTGCCCACGGGCGGCAGCGTGCTGGTGGACGGGCTGGATACGCGCGATAAGCGTCAGCGCGTGTTGGCGCGCGCCAAAGTGGGGATGGTGTTTCAATACCCAGAGTACCAGTTGTTTGAGGAAACGGTGCTGGAGGACGTCTCCTTCGGCCCGCGCAACCTCAAGCTGCCCGAGGATGAGGTGCGGGAACGTGCGTTGACCGCCATGCGCGAGGTGGGGCTGCCGCCCGATCGCTTTGCCGAGCAATCGCCGTTTGACCTGTCGGGCGGCGAAAAACGGCGCGCGGCGCTGGCGGGGATACTGGCCATGCGGCCCAAATACCTTGTGCTGGACGAGCCCATGGCGGGGCTGGACCCGCGCGGCCGTGCGGAGATACTGGACATGATGGAAGCGCTCCGTCGGCGTACGGGCTGCACCATCGTGATGGTATCCCACTCCATGGACGATGTGGCGCGCTATGCCGAGCGCATCCTGGTGCTCAACCGCGGCGAGCTGGCCATGCTGGATACCCCCGCAACGGTGTTTTCCGAGACGGAACGGCTGCAGCGGATGGGACTGGATATGCCGCAGGCCACGCAGCTTGCCGTGCAGCTACGGCAGCGCGGGCTGGACGTGCCCAAGGGCTTTTGCCGCATGGAGGAGCTGCAAAACTGGCTGATCGGGAGGTGGCAGGCATGCAGCAAGGCTTAACGCTCGGCCGCTTTCTGCCGGGGAACAGCTTCATACACCGTCTCGACCCGCGCACAAAGATTCTGCTGATGATTGCGTACATCGTGCTGGTGTTCATGGTGCGCGATTTTGCGGCGTTTCTGCTGCCCGCGTTGCTTCTGGCCGTGATGTTTGCGTGCGCGCATGTGCCCGCATCGTACCTGTTTTCCTCGCTCAAGCCCATGCGGTTTTTACTGGTGTTCATGTTCCTCATCAACCTCTTCTTTACGGGCGGCGAAACGATATTGTGGCAATGGAAGTTCATCACCATCACCGCCGAGGCGCTCAGGCAATCCGTATTCATCTGCCTGCGGCTGGCGCTGCTGGTGGCGGGCACCTCGATGCTCACGCTCACCACCTCCCCGCTGGCGCTGACCGATGGGCTGGAGCGGCTCCTTTCCCCGCTAAAAGCCCTGCGCTTCCCCGTGCACGAGCTGGCCATGATGATGACCATTGCGCTCAGGTTCATCCCGACGCTGATGGAGGAGACGCAGCGCATCCAAAAGGCGCAGATGGCGCGCGGGGCGGATTTTGAAAGCGGCAACATCATACAGCGCGCCAAGAGCATGATTCCCATACTCGTGCCGCTGTTCGTTTCGGCGTTTCGCAGGGCGGACGAGCTGGCCATGGCCATGGAATCCCGCTGCTATCACGGCGGCGAGGGGCGCACGCGCATGCGCGAGCTGCATCTGAAAGCAGGCGACGGGGTTGCGTGCATCGTGGTCGCTTGCGTGATGGCGGCCGTCATCGTTTTGCAAAACACGGTTCTGTTATGAGGCGCATCCGCATCATCATCGAATACGACGGCACCGATTATGTTGGCTGGCAATTGCAGCCCAACGGCGTCTCCGTGCAGCAGCGGCTCAACGAGGCACTTTTGGGCGTAACGGGCGAAGCCGTGCAGGTGCACGGCTCGGGCCGCACCGACAGCGGCGTGCACGCATGCGCGCAGGTGGCGCATTTCGATACCGCGGCGCACATGCCCGCGGATAAATTCGCCATCGCCATGAATATGCTGCTGCCGCGGGATATCCGCGTGCTGTACAGCGAACAAACCAATGCGGATTTTCACGCGCGGTTTTGTGCCAAGCAAAAGACCTATCGCTACACCGTGCAGCTTGGGCCGCACGCGCGCGTTGGCACCCGAAACACCGCGCTGCATGTGCACACCCCGCTCGATATCGAGCGCATGAACCTTGCAGCCGCCGCCGTGGCGGGCACGCACGATTTTCGGGCGTTCATGTCCGCCGACACCGCCATGGAAAACACCGTCCGCACGGTGCTGCATTCGGCATGGACGCGCGACGGCAGTTATCTGTATTATGACGTAACGGGCAACGGCTTCCTCTACAATATGGTGCGCATCCTGGTGGGCACCATGCTGCAAATCGGCGGCGGCAAACGCCCCGCAACGGATATGCTGCGCGCGCTGGAAAGCCAAAACCGCCTCGATGCGGGCCCCACCGCGCCCGCGCACGGGCTGACGCTGCTGCGCGTGTGCTACCCCGATTTTGATACCGCGGAGGTGTTGAGCCGCCTATGAGCGAGCACGATCAAAACGAGCGCGAGCGGTTCATGCTGTCGGCGCTGGCGGAAGCGAGGCAGGCGTATGCGGAAAACGAGGTGCCCGTGGGCGCGGTGCTGGTGCGGGATGGCGCCGTCATCGCTGCCGCGCACAACCGCTGCGTGCAGCTTTCCGATCCCACCGCGCACGCGGAGCTTTTGTGCCTGTCAGCGGGCGCCAAGCTCTGTGGCGGGCGTTTGACCGACTGTACGCTGTATGTCACCATGGAGCCGTGCGCCATGTGCGCGGGCGCCGCGGTCAACAGTAAACTCGGCAACATCGTATTCGGCGCATACGACGAGGCCGCGGGCTGCTGCGGCTCCCGCATCGACCTGACCGATCATTGCTTTTTGCACACCTGCGAGGTCTGGGGCGGCGTGCTGGAGCAGGACTGCGCCGCGCTGCTGAGTGCATTCTTTCAGGCCAGGCGATAACCAAACGGTCTTTATATCGCGCACATTTGCTTGCGAAACCACGCGCATTATGGTATCCTGTCCAAAACACAATACATTGTATATCTGAATGCTTAGCATACTGTAAGGTTGGAAGTTGAATTTGAAAAAGGATCAGCTCAAGCGGACGGTTTTTGAGTTTGCGCGATATGTGATTGTCGGCGGCGTCGCCGCCGTCATCGACATGGCGGTCAACTACCTGATGCTGTTTCACGTTTTTCATGCAACCAAGGATGATATCCGACAGGTCGCCGTCTCGGTTGCCTTGGGTTTTGTCGTCGGGCTGATCGTCAATTTCGTTCTGTCCAACCTGTTCGTGTTCAAAACCGACGAGCAGCAGAAGCAGGGACGCACGCTGCGCGCCTTCCTCATCTATGCGGCCGTGGGGCTGATCGGCTTTGGGCTGACGGAGGGGCTGACAATTCTTGGCACCAATGTCATTGGCAATTCGGGGCTCTGGTATCTGTTGTTGACCTGCGTGGTCAAGGGAATCGTCCTGATTTGGAACTATATCGGCAGAAAAATATTCGTATACAAAGGAAACTAAGATGAAAAACAACGCAAAAACGGCCGTCATCATTGGCGCAGGCCCCGCAGGGCTGACCGCCGCCTATTGTCTTTTGACCGAAACGGATATCAAGCCCGTCATTCTGGAAGCGGAATCCTTTGTCGGCGGCATTTCGCGTACCGCCGAGCACAACGGTAACCGCATGGATATCGGCGGCCACCGTTTCTTTACCAAAAGTGCCGAGGTCAACGCGCTTTGGCAGCGGATGATGCCCATGCAGGGCGCGCCGTCCAAGGATGCCATCATCCTTGGAACCGACGATATGCTCCCCCCCCCCCCCCCGCAAAGGCCCCGATCCTGAAACGGAAGATCGCGTCATGCTGCTGCGGCGACGCGTCTCACGCATCTTTTTCCTAAAAAATTTCTACGATTACCCGTTATCCCTCAAAGCGGAAACATTCAAGAATATGGGGTTGAAAAATACCGTGAAGGCAGGCTTTGGCTATGTCTGGTCCGCCATATTCAAAAAGAAAGAGGATTCCCTGGCCAACTTCTATATCAACCGCTTCGGAAAACCGCTTTACGAAATGTTCTTTGAGGATTATACCGAAAAGGTCTGGGGTGTAAACCCGCGCGATATCTCAGCCGATTGGGGGTCTCAACGGGTAAAAGGGCTTTCGCTGATGAAGGCCGTCTGGGCGGTGCTCTCCAAGCCCTTCCGTAAAAACGGCGGCCAGGTGGAAACGTCCCTGATCGAACAATTCTCCTATCCCAAAAAGGGGCCCGGCCAGCTATATGAGGTGATGGCGGCGGAAATCGAGCGCCTCGGCGGCGTCATCATAAAAAACGCCACGGTCACGCGCATCCAAGCCGACGGAAACCGCATTGTCAGCGTCAGCGCTGCCTGCAACGGCAAGGAAACAGCATATTTGGCGGACGAATTCTTTTCGACAATGCCCATCAAGGATCTGATTGCGGGCATGGAGGGCTCCGTTCCTTCGGATGTCCAAGCGATCGCCTCCGCGCTGCCCTACCGAGATTTCATGACGGTCGGCCTGCTGGTGAACAGGCTGAACATCTCCAACAAAACCAAGCTGAAAACGGTTGGCAACATCGTCCCCGACTGCTGGATCTATATTCAGGAACGGGAGGTCAAGCTCGGTCGGCTGCAAATATTCAACAACTGGTCCCCCTACATGGTGGAGGATCTTGAAAATACCGTCTGGATCGGGCTGGAGTACTTCTGCAACGAAGGCGACGCGTACTGGAACATGGCGGACGACGCGTTCATTCGGTTTGCCATTGACGAGTTGCAATCCATTGGCGTCATCGATGCCGACGCGGTGCTCGATTCGGTGCGCATCCGCGTCAAAAAGGCGTATCCCGCCTACTTTGGCACCTATGCGCAGTTCGGCCGCGTGCGCGATTTCCTTTCCACGTTTGACAATCTGTGGTGCATCGGCCGCAACGGACAGCACAAGTACAACAATATGGATCACTCGATGCTCACCGCCATGGAGGCCGTGCGTGCCGTTGCCACGGGCAACCGTGATAAAACGCCGATATGGGAGGTAAACACCGAAAAGGAATACCACGAGGAGAAAGCGAAATGATCAGCGCAGAATCACGACCAACGGCCGCCCCATTGCGCATGAACAATCGGTTCTTTTCGGTTGTGTTGCCATGTCTGCTGCTTTTGCTTTGCGCAGGGATACTTCTCTACTACATTATCGGCCCCGCGGAGGGCTATATGTCCTCCGACTGCACCGATTCGCTGCGCTGGGCGCAGGCCGCATACGAATCGGGACAACTGATTTCCGAAAGCTTTCACTATGCGGCCATTCTGCCCTTTGGCGGGCATCTGGTCTTTCTGCCGTTTATGGCGTTATTCGGATACTCCATGACAACGCAGGTCTGCGGACTGGCGTGCTTTGCGCTTATTCTGATTGCGGCGCTGTACTATTTTGCGCGCGGGCTCGGATATGCGCGGCTTACCGCATCGGGCATGGTTTTGATCACCATGCTGATTCTTTCGTCAAGTCCAAAGCTCAGAGAAATCATGCTGGAGCACATATTCTACTATAATCTTGGCATGCTGTTTTTCTGCTTTGGCTTTGGGCTGGCGCTGCGCGTCCTGCGGGAAAACGGCCTTGCGGACGGCCTGCAAAACGGCAGGCCAATCGATTGGGTGCGGGTTGGACTGCTCGCCGTTTTTTCCTTGCTCTCGGCAACCGACGGCCTGCAAACCTTCATCAGTTTCACTTTGCCGCTGCTCTGCGCCGTGTTTATGGAACGATTTTTGGACGCAAACGTTAAGTGGAACAGCAGGCGCAACATCGGCACGCTGGCATTACTTGTCTTGGTTGCGTTGTCCTCCGTAATCGGATACTTGCTGATTCCCACGCTCTCGCACGGTATGATAGCGGATTATGCAAACACATACGCATATTATAGTTCGATGAGTTCGTGGACGGATAACTTTCTGGGCTTCTTCCATAGCTGGTTTACGCTGCTTGGCGTCAACGCAAAAACGGGCACCCCGTTGCTCGGCAACCTTTCCATTGTCAATGTGGTTCGCATATTTGGCGGACTTGTTCTTCTGATCGCACCCTTCGTGTTGCTTTTTCGCTACAACAAAGTCCGAGAACGCAGCATACGAATCGTTCTGATTGCGCATTTTGCTGTCAGCGCCTTGATACTATATGTCGTGACATTTGGACGGCTTGGCGGTATAAACTGGCGACTGACGCCCATGCTGGTCACCTCGGTGATCGCAACGCTCATCACCGCCATTGAGCTGATACGGCAGCAACGGGTTGCGGCGCGCATCGGTGTGCTATTGCTTGCGCTGTTACTCATGCTAAGCGGCGTCTCGGCATTCTATATCGCCAGAATGCCTGCCGACTTTGGCCGCAGGAATGCATCTCATGTCGCCGCAGAAACGCTCGAAGCGCGCGGACTGAAACATGGCTATGCGGACTTTTGGTTGGCAGAAATAATCACCATGCTTTCTGATGACGAGGTGCAGGCCGTCAGCGTGCAAATAGATGACGGCGTACCGACCGAATTCACATATCAAACGTTTTACAACTGTTATGACAATAAGGATACCGATCGGTATTTTCTCCTGCTGAACGAAATGCATGCCACAGAGTTGGCGGATTGGATTGCCTTGCAGCGTAAAGCAGGCAAGATTTCCGAGGAGTTCACCATCGCATCGGAGGAATACACCGTCGACGATTCAGGCGGGTCGAATCTCTTTGTATATGTGTTCCCCGAAAACATTTTTTAGCAAGCGTCTTTATCTGCGCAAATCCCTTCCGTTGCCAAAACGCAAAGGAGCACCTTTTCAGGTGTTCCTTTGCGTTTCTGGCAGGGGCAGAAGGGCTCGAACCCTCAAGAACGGTTTTGGAGACCGCTATGTTACCATTACATCATGCCCCTATTTGGGCCGCCGCTGCGATCCCGATTCATACCGCCGCAACAGCTTGCTCACGGTATTATAGCCTACAGACGAACAATTTGCAAGTTCTTTTGCCAACAAAGTATGCCAATCCACTATGATCTGTGCGAATGCCGCCGCGAAAAGGTGCGCATTTGCGCCACGCTGCCGAAAAAGCATTCGCGGCCCGTCAAACCGTGGTATAATGGCCGTAAACCGTTCCCCCGTTCCGCACGGGCGGGCGCGGGCGACGAATTCCATAGCAGGAGGTATCGCAATGAAGGTATTGCTCATCAACGGCAGCCCGCACGAGCACGGCTGCACATTCACCGCGCTCAACGAGGTGCGCGGCGCGCTGGAGAAGGAAGGCGTCGAAACCGAACTCCTGTATCTGGGCACCAAGCCCATGGCGGGCTGCATCGCCTGCAACACCTGCGCCAAAACGGGCAAGTGCGTGTTCGACGACGCGGTCAACGAGGTAATCGCCCGTCTGGACGAGTTTGACGGCATGGTGCTGGGCTCGCCCGTCTATTTTGCAAGCGCGGCGGGGCAGCTATGCGCATTCCTGGATCGGCTGTTCTACAATTTTAAGCCGCGCATGGCGGGCATGCTGGGCGCAGCCGTCGTATCCTGCCGCCGCGGCGGCGCAAGCGCAGCGCTGGATCGCCTGAACAAATATTTCGGCATCAGCAACATGCCCACCGTCGGCTCCCAGTACTGGAACATCGTGCACGGCAACACGCCCGATGAGGTCAGGCAGGATCTCGAGGGCATGCAGACCCTCCGCTCGCTTGGGCAGAACATGGCATGGCTGTTGAAAAACCGTCAGGCGGGCGAGGCCGCGGGCGTCTCCGGGCCCGCTTACGAAAAGCGGGTGCATACCAACTTTATCCGATAGCTCGGGCGTGCGCGCCGCCTGTGCCTCCCAAGCCGCAGTTCGGATTCGTGTCTAAACAAACTGTACGATATAGCGGTGGAGGTTTTCCCAGAAGATCTTGTGCACCTGCCGCTCGGTCAGGCCCTCGGCAAGGAGCGCTTCCGACAGCGCGGGGAAATCGCGAGCGCTGCCCAAATCGGCGGGATACTGCTGCATACCGTCAAAATCGGAGCCGATGGCGCAGCAATCCTCGCCGCCCACACGCACGATGTGCTTGATGTGGCGCACGATATCCGTTATGCGCGCGGTGCGTTTATTCGTCAGTTGCTGATAGTAGAAGTTGACGCCGATCACGCCGTGCTGTTTGGCGATGGCTCGGATATGGTCATCCGACAGCGCGCGCGGGGAATCGTGCACGGCGCGCGCATTGGAATGGGATGCAAAGATCGGCCGTGTGGCGCGCGACAGCACATCGTCGATGCCGCGGTCGCTCAGGTGCGATACGTCCACGGCGATGCCGATGCGGCACATCTCGTCCACCACGTCCTTCCCCAGCGCGGTCAGCCCGCGCTTTTGGTTGACGGTGGCCGCGCCGCTCAGTTCGTTGCTTTCATTCCAGGTCAACGTCATGGCGCTGACGCCAAGGCGCTTGAACACGCGCAGCGCCGCCGGGCTGCCGTCGATGGCCTCGCCGCCCTCCATGGTCAATACCGTGGCGATGCGGCCGCTTTCGGGCCGAAAATCGCTTGTCAGGCGCGTTAGCTGCGGGTGTGCCGCGAGCATGCGCTCGTACGCATCGATCATGGCGATGCATTGGTGCATGGGCGGCGTGCGCAGCTGCGTATCCACCCAGCAGGCAAACAGCTGCAAGCGCACGCTGCCCGCCGTCAAATCCGCAAGGCTCGTCACCTGATTGCGCTTTTTACCGCCCAGCTCGTAGCCGTACCGGGTCATGCCATACAGAAAATCGCAATGCCCGTCCGCAACAGGAAACACCATACAACGCTCCTTTTGCATCGATCGCCGAATGCACAGATTTACTTGAATCCTTTGAAAACCGAATGGGTATGCCTATGCGGCATACCCATTGATGATGCACAATGCTTATTTGGCAAAGTCGGTCGTGCGGGTTTCGCGGATGACGCTGACCTTGATTTGCCCGGGATACTCCAGCTCCGTCTCGATGCGCTTGGCGATATCCTTGGCCAGCATGACCGTATCGGAATCGCTCACGCGATCGGGCTTGACGATGATGCGCACCTCGCGGCCCGCCTGAATGGCATAGGAGGTATCCACGCCGTCGAACGAGTTGGCGATCTCCTCCAGCTTTTCCAGGCGCTTGATGTAGGTTTCCAGCGTCTCGCGGCGTGCGCCGGGGCGCGCGGCGGAGATGGCGTCGGCCGCCTGCACGAGCACCGCCTCGATGGTTTGCGCGTCCACATCGCCATGGTGCGCCGCGATGGCGTGCACGATGGCGTTGTTTTCACGGTAACGCTTGGCCAGGTCCGCGCCAATCTGCGTGTGCGGCCCTTCGATTTCGTGGTCGATGGACTTGCCGATATCGTGCAGCAGGCCCGCGCGCTTGGCCAGCGCCACATTGGCGCCGAGCTCGGCCGCCATGATGCCCGCCAGATGCGCCACCTCGATGGAGTGCTTGAGGACGTTTTGGCCATAGCTGGTGCGGTAGCGCATGCGTCCCAGATAGCGCACCAGCTCGTGGTGCAGCCCGTTGACGCCCACCTCCAGCACGGCGGCTTCGCCCGCCTCGCGGATGGCGTTATCGACTTCCTTTTTGGCCTTCTCCACCATCTCCTCGATGCGGGCGGGATGGATGCGGCCATCGAGAATCAGCTTTTCCAGCGCAATCCGCGCCACCTCGCGGCGGACCGGATCGAACCCGGAAAGGATGACGGCCTCGGGCGTATCGTCGATGATCAAATCCACGCCCGTGGCGGTTTCGAGCGCGCGGATGTTGCGGCCCTCGCGGCCGATGATGCGGCCCTTCATTTCGTCGTTGGGCAACGGCACCACGGAAACGGTGGCCTCTGCCACATGGTCGGCGGCGCAGCGCTGGATGGCCAGGGTGATGATGTTGCGCGCGCGCTTGTC
>CAZRIT010000026.1:0-7554 GCA_964600225.1 uncultured Oscillospiraceae bacterium
CCCCAGCGTTGCGCCGATAAAGAAGCTCGGCACAATCTCGCCGCCGCGAAAGCCCGCGGCCAGAGTGACCGCCGTGAGCAGCGCTTTGCACAAAAACGCCGTCGGCCTTGCGCTGCCCGCAAGCGCCAGATTGATAACGCTGCCGCCCACGCCGTTGTAATCGGTTCCGCCAAAAAGCATCGTCAGCACAATGATGACGCCGCCGCCCACGGCGATGCGCAGGTACGGACTTTTGAACCGTTTTTTGGCATACTTGGCGGTTTTGTGCAGCAGCAGGCAAAACAGGATGCTTGCAACGCCGCATACCGCCGCAAGGCCGATGACGCCAAACGTGGACACGAAGGAAAGCGGTTCGATGTGCCTGAGCAAAAATGCCTCGGGCGCGGGGCCGATGCGCCCGACCAGCGCATAAGCCGTCGGGGAGGAAAACAGGCAAGGAATCAGCGCGGCGTACTGCATCACGCCCACGCTGGCTACCTCAATGACAAAAAACGTGGCGGTCAAAGGCGTGTTGAACAGCGCCGTAAACACCGCGCTCATGCCGCACAGCACGGCCATGCGGCGATCCGCCTCGTCCAGCCGCACGGCGCTTCCCACAAAGGAGCCGATCGTGCCGCCAAGCTGCAGCGCGGCGCCCTCGCGCCCCGCCGAGCCGCCGACCAGATGCGTCAGCACCGTGGCCAGCACAATCACGGGCGCCAGCGGAACGGGCAGCGCGTTGCCCGTTTGCACGGCCGAAAGCACCTCGTTGGTGCCGATATCGGGCGGCAGCTTGGCCAATCGATACAGCCCCGCCACGGCAAGGCCGCACAGAGGCAGCAAAAACAACAGCCACGGGCAGGCGCGAAACGATGCGCCCGCAAAATCGATGCCGTACAGGAACGCCGTGCCGCACGCGCCGCACAATAGGCCCGTGAGCACCGCAATCAGCGTCCATTTCAAAAAGGTCAGCATGTAGCGGGCCGCGCCGCGCATGCCGTCGGAAAGCACGCGCCGCGTCATAGCGATATGGTGGTTCCCGCCGTGCCGCCGAGCGCTTCCACAGCCTTGTCCAGGCTGGTCACGATGGCCCTGCGGCCGGGCTTGCTCAACGCAAATCTGCACGCGGCCTGTATCTTGGGCAGCATGGAGCCGGGCGCAAAGTGCCCCTGCGCCATGTATGCCTCGGCCTCGGCGGGCGTGATGTGCGACAGTCGCCGTTCATCGGGCTTGCCGAAGTGGAGGCACACCTGCTCCACCGCGGTCAGGATAATGAGCGTATCGGCGTCGGTATCCTCGGCCAGCCGCTCGCTTGCCAGATCCTTGTCGATGACGGCGGCCGTGCCGGCCAGATCGCCGTTGGCCTGCCGCACCACGGGGATGCCGCCGCCGCCGACGGTGATGACCACAAACCCGCCGCCGACCAGGCATTCCACCTCGGCCAGCTCCACAATCTCCGTGGGCATGGGCGAGGCCACCACGCGCCGCCAGCCGCGGCCCGCGTCCTCGCGCATGGCGTAGCCTTTTTCGGCCGCAATGCGTTCGGCTTCCTCGCGCGTATAGAAGGGGCCGATGGGCTTGGTCGGGTTTTGGAAGGCGGGATCGTTTGGGTCCACAACCACCTGGGTGACGATGGTCGCCACGCCCGTATCGTTGCCGCGTGCGCGCAGGGCCTTGGTCAGCCCCTGCTGCATGTGGTAGCCGATCATGCCCTGGCTCATGGCCCCGCACACATCAAACGGCATGGCGGGGGTTATGGCCGCGGCGGCTTCGTTTTGCAGGACGATCCGCCCCACCTGCGGGCCGTTGCCGTGGGCGAGGATGACGTGATAGCCGCGCTCGATGATATCCGCGATGTAGACGCTCGTTTCCTCCACAACCTTTAGCTGCGCCTCCGCCGTGGCGGGGCCCTTGCCCTGCTGCAGCGCGTTGCCGCCAAGCGCGATGACCAGCTTTTCCGTTTGCCTGCATTGTTTCATATATATATCGTCCTCCGAAAAAAGTGACAGGGATGCATGAAAACCATGTGTACGGACAATGTAGCATTTCAGCGAAAGAATGTCAATTCCGCCGTGCGCGGGGCCTTTACAAACGCGGGGAAACCCGCTATAATGGGCGGGTCAAAGCGTTGAACGGGACGAGTAGACGGTTTTTGAGACGATATAGCGAGCCGCGCGGGTGCAAGGCGGCGCGTTTCGGCCGATCGAACATCACCCGCGAGCGCGCGCGGCAAAGGCATGGGCCGAGTATCGCGCGCCGTTACCCCGCGTTAAGGGGGCAGGAGAGGACGGGCCGATGACGCCCGTCAACACGGGTGGTACCGCGGAAGCATGGCTTTTCGTCCCGATTACGGACGTAAGCCATTATTTATTTGGAGGAAAGCAATGTATCAGAAAGTCACGACGGATCTCAACTTTGTGCCGCGCGAAAAGGAAGTGCTGGCATTTTGGAAGGAAAACCGCATCTTTGAAAAGAGCGTAGACTGGCGCAAGGGACAGGCGCCGTATACCTTCTTTGACGGCCCGCCCACGGCCAACGGCAAGCCGCACATCGGCCATGTGCTCACCAGGAGCATCAAGGATCTCATCCCGCGCTATCGGCTGATGAAGGGCTACGACGTGCTCAGGAAGGCCGGCTGGGATACCCATGGCCTGCCCGTTGAAATCGAGGTGGAAAAGCAGCTCGGGCTCGACGGCAAGGAGCAGATCGAGGCCTACGGCATCGAGCCGTTCATCAAGGCGTGCAAGCAATCGGTATGGAAGTACAAGAGCGAGTGGGAGGAAATGTCCGATCGCGTGGGCTTCTGGGCAGATATGGACAACCCCTACATCACCTATGAGGATAACTACATCGAGTCCGTCTGGTGGTCATTGAAAACCATCCACGAAAAGGGCCTGCTGTACAAGGGCCACAAGGTGGTGCCCTATTGCCCGCGCTGCGGCACGGCGCTGTCGAGCCACGAGGTTGCGCAGGGCTACAAGGAGGTGACGGAAACCTCCGTCATCGCAAAATTTGTGCTGAAAAGCGATCCGTCGGTGGCCATCCTCGCGTGGACGACCACGCCATGGACCCTGCCCAGCAACGTTACGCTCTGCGTCAACGCCGACGTTACCTACATCCTTGCCAACAAGGACGGCGCGCGCTATATCCTGGCCGAGGCGCTGGCCGAAACCGTGCTTGGCGAGGGCTACGCCGTGGAAAAGCGCATGCAGGGCCGCGAGCTGGTGGGGCTTACCTACGAGCCGCTGTTTGAGCTACCCGTAAACTTCGGCGGCAAGGAAGGCTACCGCGTGGTGGAGGATGATTATGTTACCACCACCGATGGCACGGGCGTGGTGCACTGCGCGCCCGCATTCGGCGAAGATGACGCAAGAGTGGGTAGAAAGTGGGATTTGCCCTTCGTGCAGCTCGTGGATGCGGCGGGTCATATGTGCGGCGGCACGCCGTGGGACGGGGTGTTTGTCAAGGATGCGGATCAACAGATCATCGAAGCCCTGCGCCAAAGCGGCAAGCTGTTTGCGGCGCTGCCGTTTACCCACAGCTACCCGCACTGCTGGCGGTGCGATACGCCGCTGATCTACTACGCGCGCGAAAGCTGGTTTATCCGCATGACGGCCGTGAAGGACAAGCTTATGGCGTTCAACCGCTCCGTCAACTGGATGCCCGATTCCATCAAGGAAGGCCGCATGGGCAACTTCATCGAAAACGTCATCGACTGGTCGGTCAGCCGCGAGCGCTATTGGGGCACGCCGCTGCCGGTGTGGATGTGCGATTGCGGGCATGTGCACGTTGTGGGCAGCCGCAAGGAGCTGGAGCAGATGGGCGATCAGGTGCCCGCCGAGCCGGAGCTGCACCGCCCGTACATCGACGAGGTGCGCATCCGCTGCCCCAAGTGCGGCAAGTGGATGAAGCGCGAGCCGCTGGTGATCGATTGCTGGTACGATTCGGGCAGCATGCCGTTTGCGCAGTGGCACTACCCATTTGAAAACAAGGCCGTGTTTGAAAAGCGCTATCCCGCGGATTTCATCAGCGAGGCCATCGACCAGACGCGCGGGTGGTTCTATTCGCTGCTGGCCATTGCAACGTGCCTGTTCGACGAGGCGACGTTTAAAAACTGCATCGTGTTGGGGCATGTGCAGGATATGGACGGGCGCAAGATGTCCAAGCATATCGGCAACGTGGTCGACCCGTGGACGGTGCTGGAAAAGAACGGCGCCGATGCGGTGCGGTGGTATTTCTATACCGTATCCATGCCGTGGCTGCCCAGCCGCTTCAGCCCCGAGGCCGTGAGCGAGATGCAGCGCAAGTTCATCGGCACGTTTTGGAACACCTATGCTTTCTACGTCCTCTATGCCGATATCGACGAGTTCGACCCCACGGAGTATCGCCTGGCGGACTGCGCGTTGACCGAGATGGACCGCTGGGCGCTGTCGGGCCTGAATACGCTGGTCAAGCAGGTGGACGGCTATCTCAACGATTATCGCATCACCGAGGCGGGCCGCGCCATTCAGACGTTTGGCGACGAACTGTCCAACTGGTATGTGCGCCGCTGCCGCGAGCGCTTCTGGGGCAGCGACATGACGGCGGATAAGATTGCGGCTTACTGCACGCTCTACACCTGCCTTAAGACCATGGCGCTGGTGTGCGCGCCGTTTTTGCCGTTTATCACGGAGATGATTTACCAAAATATCGTCCGCACCGTGGACGACAACGCGCCCGAAAGCGTGCACCTCAACGATTTCCCCAAGGCGGACGAGGCGCGCATCGATACGGCGCTGGAGCAGAACATGGCGCGCGTATTGGATATCGTGGTGCTCGGCCGCGCGGCCAGAAACGGCGCGGGCATGAAGATCCGCCAGCCGCTTTCGGAAATGTTCGTGCAGGGCGCGCCGCTCGACGAGGGCTTTTGCGGCATCATTGCCGAGGAACTCAACGTCAAATCCGTGCGGTTTGTGGCCGACGCTTCGGGCTTTATCTCCTACCGCGTCAAGCCGCAGCTTCGGACGCTGGGCCCCAGGTACGGCAAGATTTTGCCAAAGATCAACCTGTATCTTGCGGGCGACGGCATTGGCGACGCGGTGGTGTCCGCGCACAATGCGGGCGACGACTACGCGTTTGCAATCGACGACGTACAGGTGGTGCTCACGCAGGAGGACGTGCTGGTCTCGGCCGAGCAGAAGGCGGGCTTCGTATCCGAAACCGATAACGGCCTGACCGTGGTGCTCAACACCAACCTGACCGAGTCGCTCATCGAGGAAGGCTTCGTGCGCGAGCTCATCAGCAAGGTCCAGACCATGCGCAAGGAAGCGGGCTTTGAGGTGGCCGATCACATCGTGCTGTCGTACAAGGGCAGCGCGCGCATCGACGATATCCTCACGCGCTTTGGTGGAGAGGTGCTGGCGGATACCCTGGGCGACGAGCTGGTTTGCGACGAGGTGGATGGCTACGCCAAAACATGGGACGTCAACGGGGAAACGGTTACGCTCGGCGTCAAGCGCGTATAGGAGAATAAACGTATGCTGGGTACATTGGTCAACGCGTTGGCCATCCTCGCGGGCGGCACGCTGGGGCTTGTCATCAAAAAGGGCATTCCGCAGCGCGTCAACGATACCGTCATGCAGGGGCTGGCGCTGGTTTGCATCTACATCGGCCTGGCGGGCGCGCTCAAGGGACAAAACGCCTTGCTGGCGACGGTGGCCATGGTGGTTGGCGGGGTGATCGGTACGCTTTTGGATATCGACGCGCGTTTCAACGGCCTGGCCCACCGCATTGAACGGATGATCATCAGGGATCACGCGGAGGGCAGCAAGTTCGGCGAGGGCTTTGTGACGACCACGCTGTTGTACTGCGTGGGCGCCATGGCCGTTGTCGGCGCGCTCAACAGCGGAATTTCGGGCAACCACGAGGTGCTGTTTACCAAGAGCATCCTCGATGGCGTGTCCGCCGTCATCTTCGCGGGCATGTTCGGCGCGGGCGTGCTGCTTTCGGCCGTGCCGGTGCTGATCTACCAGGGCGCGATTACGCTGCTGGCGCAGGTGCTTGCGCCCGTATTGAGCGATGTGGTCGTGGCGGAGATGACGTGCGTGGGGTCGCTTTTGATCGTGGCCATCTCGCTCAACCTCCTAAAAGTCACCAACATCAAGGTGATGAATTTCATCCTCGCCATCTTCCTGCCGATCCTGCTGTGCACGTTTATGTGAAAACTTGCGGACGAAATTCCTAACAACGATAAAAATTATTAGCACTCTAACGAAACGAGTGCTAATTTTTTACGCTCATGTCATATTGCTGTAAAAATCGGGTGTTATGGTTAAGCTACCAAACAGGAAAACCAACAAGGAGGCAATGATTTATGAGCAAATATGCACTGTTACCGTACCGCAGACCCAACGAGCTGAGTGGCTTTTTCAGCGATTTTGACCGCAACTTTTTTGCCCCGTTCCAGTCGTTCGCGGCCGCTTTCAATACGGATATCACCGACGAGGGCGACCACTACCTGCTCTGCGCCGAGCTGCCGGGGTTTGACAAGGACGATATCGGCATCGATATCGAGGGCGACCAGCTTGTCATCCGCGCGTCGCGCGAACAGGAGAAGGAAGAGAACGCCAAGAAGTTTGTCCACCGCGAGCGCAGCTACGGCACCTACACCCGCCGCTTCGATATCAATGGCGTCGATACCGAGCGCATCGAGGCCAAGTATGCCGATGGCGTGCTGAGCCTCAAGCTGCCCAAGATGGAAAAGAAAGCCCCCGAGGGCAAGCGCATCGCCATCTCGTAAACTTTCTTTTTCCACTGCCCGTGTCATTCTGAGCCGCAGGCGAAGAATCTATTCCTTTTCTTTGGAAAAGAAAAGGAAGCAAAAGAAACGTCCCAATGGACGCGTGCAAGCTGAATTGGAAAAGAAAAGGAAGCAAAAGAAACGTCCCATATGGTTTCATGAAGACCATGCTGTAATCAAAAAACGGCGGAGCGATCGTACCGATCGCTCCGCAAATTGTTTTTATTGGTTTCTTTCGGTTCTTTTCTTTGCATAAAGAAAGGAACAACAACGGCATATCGATCCATGGCGGAGGAACGCTATTTTTCCGCCTGATAGCCAAAATCCTCGGAGATGTGGCGGCAGGTATCGACAAGCAGCCTGCCGTATTCGGAAAACAGATCCTCGTTTAAGCGTGCGGAAAGCCCTGCAACGGCAACAGCCGCCACCAGATTGTTGGAACAATCAAAAATGGGGGCTCCTACGCCGCTGACGCCCTTGGTGAGTTCGTCAATATTGATGCTGTATCCACGATGCCGCACTTTTTCGAGCTTGCGCAGAAATTCTTCCATGGAAAAGGCGGGGGACTCGGGCGCCTCGGCAATGCGCTGCAAAAGCTTGGTGCGGTCGGGTTCCTGCAAAAATGCCAGCGTTGCTTTTCCCACGGCGGAGCCCGTCAGGCTTGCCCGCATGCCGACCGTGGAGGAAAGGCGAACGGGATACGAGGCTTCGTAGGTGGCCACATAGGTCAATGTCATGTTGCTGTACATCGCAAAGCTGACGGTTTCTCCCGTCTGATCCCGCAAGTCCAGAAGGTA
>CAZRIT010000026.1:7564-9646 GCA_964600225.1 uncultured Oscillospiraceae bacterium
ATCCGCAATGGACTGCAATTCGTTGCTCCCGGAGGCGCGCTTGGCAATCAGCAGCGGCTGAAAGCCGATTCTGTACCGATGGGTGCGTGCATCCTGCTGGACATATCCATGCATCTCCATGGTGGAGAGCATTTTGGAGATGGTGGACTTGTTGATGCCAAGCCCGTCGGACAGATCCTTTACACTGGTGCCTTGCGGACACTTGGATAC
Source organism: uncultured Oscillospiraceae bacterium (assembly GCA_964600225.1). Classification (GTDB taxonomy): domain Bacteria; phylum Bacillota; class Clostridia; order Christensenellales; family CAG-138; genus CAZRIT01. Next base: position 7,775 of record CAZRIT010000026.1, read on the forward strand.
ATAATCTATGATGTCCAGCGCTTTGTGGACGGATTTTATGGTGGAATCCGTTTTGCGATCGCCGTCCTGCGGCGTCGTTTTATTCTGCATCGTCATAACCTTTATTTCTGTTATTGAATCGGAAAGCCGCTTCCGTTGTAGTAAATGTAGCCTATGGCCTAAAGCGGATCATTCCGATATCTCGATAGTATATCCTATCAGGTTATCCATGGTTTTTCAAGAAAAATCGGGGGACTCCACCAAAAACCAAAAGAACAATGAGGAAAATGCATGCTTTTCAATTGATTCTTGACAAGCGGAAAACAATCACCTATAATTCTTATAAAGAAATAGAGTTTCTTAAACAGAAACAACAGAACGAACAAAATCAGAGCATGCTTATCGGCAAAACGGATTTGGAAGAATGTGACAAAAGGGTTTTTGCCAAGCACATGGAACAAGCCAATAGATCGGCGCATCGGTAACCCGAAACAATTCAACCGTATAGGAGGCAAACGTGAGGAACCTCAATCGTTTTTGGAAAGTTGTAGTATCCGCGCTGTCCATATGCCTGGTTGTATTTCAACTGTATACCACGGCCTTTGGCGTTTTTTCGGATTTGACCCAGCGCAGCGTGCACCTTGGGTTTGTATTGTCGCTTTGTTTTATCATGAAGCCCCTGAGAAAATCAGGCGCGGGGAAGGGGAGCGGAGCGGTTCCATTTTATGATATCATCGCCGTGCTGCTTTCCGCGGCGGCGGCGGTGTTCATCGTGGCAAACGCGCACGAGATCACCTGGAATCCGCTCAAGTGGTATGGCGCTGCTGATGTGGCGTTTGCCGTGGCGATTACGCTGCTGGTCATTGAAGCCGCGCGGCGTACTGTCGGCTGGACATTTCCGATTATGGTGGCAGCCTTTCTGTTTTATGCCTACTTTGGTGAGATTTTTCCCGGCCTTTGGGGACACAAACGGTTTGGCATCAGCCTGATTTTACAGACGATTTATCATACGACAAACGGCATATGGGGCACCATGATCGGCATCTCCGCCACCATTTTGGCCATGTTTGCCATATTTGCCGCCATTCTCGGTCAAACGGGCGGTTCGGAAACGTTTGTCAAGGTGGGGCAAAAGCTGACGGGCCGCTTAACGGGCGGCTCGGCAAAGATGTCGCTGGTTTCCGATGCGCTGTTTGGCATGATTTCGGGCAGCGCCATGGCAAACGTGATGGGCACGGGCGTGTTCACGATTCCGATGATGAAAAAGTCGGGCTTCCCTGCCAAATGGGCGGCCGCCTTTGAGGCGGTAGGCTCCACGGGCGGGCAGATCATGCCGCCAATCATGGGCTCCGCGGCGTTCATCATGGCGCAGATTATCAGCAAGCCCTACAAGGAGATTGCGGTTTCGGCGATCATCCCCGCGATTCTCTACTATGTGGGTGTCTATGTTGCCATCAACGGCATTGCCAAACAACACGGCGTTTTGGGTAGCAACGACAAGGTACACATCAACATTGCGGAGTATTTGAACATCTTTTTGCCCATTGCGGTTTTCGTATTTCTGCTGGTGGATGGCTTCAGTGCGGCAAACGCGGCGTTCTATTCGGGCATGCTGGCAATCGTTGTATGTACCTTGACCACGGCGATCAAGGCGCGCTCCCCCAAGGCGATGGTCAAGCATGCGGGCTCCATGATGTATAACTCGGCCATCGGCGGCGCGGCGGGCATTGTCGATATGGCGGGCTTGCTGGGCGGCGCGCAGCTGGTCATTACGCTCATCTCCATGACGGGGTTTGGCGTCAAGCTGTCCGACCTGATCGTATCGGTTGGCCGCAACAATCTGTTCCTGTGCTTGGTGCTGTCGATGTTTGTGTGCATTCTGCTGGGCATGGG
>CAZRIT010000026.1:9662-22437 GCA_964600225.1 uncultured Oscillospiraceae bacterium
CGTATGTGCTGGGCGCGGCGGTGCTGGTGCCTGCGCTGACCGCGCTGGGGCTGGAGATATTTGTGGCGCATATGTTTGTATTCTTTTTCTCCTGCCTGGCCACGATTACCCCGCCAGTGTGTGCCGCGGTGTTTCTGGCGTCGGGCATAGCGGAGTCAAACTGGTTCAAAACAGGCATCTGCGCAGTGCTGGCCGCGTTGCCTGCGTTCATTGTGCCGTATACGTTTGCCTATACCCCCGCGCTGCTGATGATCGGTTCCGCGTCGGAAATCATCGTGGCGTTCGTTGCGGCCGTCATTGGCGTAATCATGCTGGAAATCGGCGTCTCGGGTTATTTCAAACGTAAGCTGGGCATTGTTACGCGCCTTTTGCTGGCGTTTAGCGGCATCATGATGGTTTGGCCCGAGACGGTTTCCGATCTGATCGGCCTCGTCGTGGGCGGCGCGATACTGGGTTACGAATTCTACGTTTCGCGCAAAGCATCCGTACAAATGCATTGAGAAGATATCAGAGGCGCAAGCCTCATGAATCAAAAAAAAGGAGAAACAAATATGGAAATCATCAATTCCCACATTCATCTCGGCGGTTCGCGCGTCATCGACAGCAATTATTCCGAGGAAAGCGTCCTGGCCGATATGAGGAACAATGGCCTGTCGGGTTGCATGGTCTACCCGCTGGCGGAGCCCACGCCCGATAACTTTGAGGCGCACGATCGCATCTATCGCTTTATCAAGGCAAATCCCGACAAGCATATCTGGGGCGTGGCGGACATGCATCCCAGGCATGACGAGGACGTGTATTTCAACGAAGTGAAGCGTTGCGTCAAGGAACTGGGCTTTGTGGCGGTCAAGCTGCATCCGCTGTATCACGCTGTCAGTCCTACGCACAAGGCGGCCGAAAAGGTGTTCAAGGCAGCCCGCGAACTCGATATCCCCGTGATCATCCATACGGGCACGGGCGCGCCGCTGGCCATGCCTTCCCTGGTGATTCCGCGCGTGCAGCAGTTCCCCGAAGTCAAGATTGTGCTCTCCCATGCGGGCGGACAGTATTTTGACAAGGAAGCCATCATTGTGGCCAAGATGTTTGACAACATCTATTTGGAACCCTCGTGGTGCAACGCAAGGAGCCTCAAGGGCATGCTCAATGCCGTTGGCAAGGAACGCATCATCTTTGGCAGCGACGGTGATTTCAACACTGCCGCCGAGCTGGTCAAGCCTGATGTCGTCGGCTTTACGGAGGAGGAGAAGGAATGGTACTTCGCCAAATCCGCCAAGAAGCTGTACCGATTGAGCTGAAAGGGGTATTCGTATGGCAAACGCAACACTCCCTCCGCACTGGCAGGTTCTGGCATCCCAGGATCCCGAACTGAACGACAAGGTGCAGGCATGGAAAGATCACATTGAGGCCGGGCAAGGGCTGGAACGCAAGTATAAGGAACTTTTGATGGTCGCCATGGCGTGCGTAGCGCACTTTGACTCGGGCCTGCGCGCGCATGCAAAGAAGGCGCTTGCATTCGGTGCGACCAAGGCGGAACTGTTTGCAACCATTGAACAGACATTCTTTATCGGCGGTGTGCCTGCGTTCCGTGAAGGGGCGCTGGTTTTCAAAGAAATGTTTCCCGATGATTGAACAACCGTATCCACAATAAAAAACAAACATGTGAAAGGGGAAAATTCGTATGAAAAAGTTGGTTGCCTTACTCGTTGCGCTCGCCCTGGTGCTCTGTGTGTTCACAGCATGCGCCAAGCAGGAGGCGGCGCCCGTTGACGGCGGTGCCGCTGCCGCCACGGCAGCGCCCGCGGCAGAAAAAACCGAGGACAAATACTTTACCTTTGCCGCATCCCCCGCGACAGCCGCCATGTATCCCTACTGGGTGGCGGTCGCGCAGGCGGTACAGGCTGCGTATCCGGAAATGCACGTCAGCGTTTCGGAATCGCAGGGCGCAACGGATGTGAGCAATCGTATCCGTGCGGGCGAGGCCGATGTCGGCAACAGTGCATCACCCAGCGACTACGATAACTTTAACGGTCTGAAAAGCTTTGACGGCAATCCCAACAAGGATGCGCGCATGCTTTGGTACTATGATACGCGTACCGCCTGCCTGATTGCCGTATCCGAGGAATCCGGCATCACCACCATCGAGGGGCTGACGGGACAGAAGGTGAACCCGGGCGGTACGGGAACGACCGCTGCCAAAATTGCAATGGATGCCATGAAGCTGCTGGGTGTGGAGCCGAACTGGTTTGAGTCCGGCAAGGCGGACGCGGCGGACGCGTATGCCAACCGTCAAATCGTGGGCGTGGGCGCATCCGCTATGCAGCCGGATAGCTATGTGGTGCAGTTGCAGGCATCCCGCCCGGTACGCATCCTGTCCTATACCGATGAGCAGCTTGCCAAGATTCTGGAGGCAATGCCGTACCTGATGCCCATGACGATTCCCGCAAACACCTACGAGGGGATCGATTACGATGTGCAGGTGTACTCCTTCATGCAGGGTGCGCAGAGCAGCAAGAACCTGTCGCAGGAGGATGGCTACAAGATGGTAAAGGCCGTCTTTGAAACGCAGCGCTCGATTTGGGAGGAGGCCATGCCCAACCTCGCGGGCGCGGACTTGGTTGCCAATTCCCTGAGCTCCGCCATCCCGCTGCATGCCGGTACCGTGCAGTATCTGGTGGAAAAGGGCGTTGAAGTGCCCGCAGACCTCATTCCCGCGGAATATGTACCCGTAGGCTAAAGACGGTGCGGGACTCCCGTACGCATGCAGAATGCTGCGCGCGGGAGTCCTTTCGCTTGGAACGCAAGGCCGGGTTTTTGGGGAAGGAGATGTATTGTCATCAAAAAGAATCTGAAGAAGGAATCGCAGCAGCAGACGAATACATACGGGATGTATGTCACCATGGCGGATGTATCCGTGATTGAAATGGCGGCGTACGCCGGGTTTGATTTTGTCCGTATCGATTGCGAGCACTATTTGATCGATCCCAGCACGCTGCTGCATATGATTGCAGCGGCAAACGCGTGCGGGCTGTCCGTTCATGTCCGCGTTCCCTGCATCTCGGAGATTACGCGCGTGCTGGAGGCGGGCGCCGACGGCATCGTTGTGCCGCATGTGAGCACCAAAGCGGCCGCAATTGAGGCGGTCAATGCGGTAAAGTTTGCACCGTTGGGCGAGCGCGGCATGTACAACGGATATCGCTGCATGCAGTACGGAAGGATCGTGGCGAGCGACTACCTGTCGGTGGCCAACGATTTGGTTACGTTAACGGTCCAGATTGAGGATGTTGAGGGACTTGCCAACATCGATGAAATCCTCTCCGTACCGGGCATCGATATGGTGTCCAGCGGCAAGGCGGACCTGTCGCAGTCGATGGGTTATTTGGGGCAATCTTCGCATCCAGAGGTGCTCAAAGCGGAGGAATCCATTGCAACGGCCGCGCTGGCGCACGGCGTGTATCCATCCTTCCTGGTATCCGCAACGGAACGGATCCGCGCGTTGCAGGCAATCGGCGTACATTCCTTTACCGTTGCGCGCGACCGCAAGCTTTTGATGGATGGCATGCTGCAAACCGTGAGCCGTTTTGCGTGAATAATTGTTTTTCACATGAGGATTCTATCCGCCCAATTATGACAAATTACCAACAGCGGAGCGATCGTACCGATCGCTCCGCAAATTGTTTTTATTGGTTTCTTTCGGTTCCTTTCTTTGCATAAAGAAAGGAACAATAGATAAAGAACAACCTGCCATCAATCTCCGTTTTTGACGGCGGTGACGCAAAGCTGTGCGCAGAGGTTTTTCCAACCGCACGCATGGCACAGCGCATCCCAGCCGAGGCTGATAAAGTACAGCGGCAAAAAGAAGCCGAAGTAATCGGACTGGTAGTAGTTGCACTGCATATCCGTTATGGTAAAGCCGTTTTCCGTGAGCAGCTTTTGAAACGCGGTATAATAGGTGCGGTCGTAATACGCCTTGAAGCCGTTGGAGCCCTTGAGGTTGGGGTGGAGCGCAAACAGGATCTTTTTTGCCACCCGATTGGTCAACAGGCGGTTGAGTATGGCAAACAGCGCATAGCGGCTTGGGAACACATGGATGAACAGGCCGCCGTCTTTGAGCGCGGCGCGGGCGTTTCGGATGAACGCCTCCTGGTTTTCGAGGTGCTCGAGCACGCTGCTGGAGGTAATCATATCGATCTTGCCGTGCGGCAGAGGGATGTCCTTGGTGATGTCGGCAACGATCAATTCGTCGATGGTCGCGTTGTCCTTGAGGCGGATATCCTCAATATCCACGCCGACAAGCGTAAAATTGCCCACCGTCTCCTTGGCGTCGTAGTAGCTGCAATAGCCGCCGCCGCCCACGTCGTACACCAGCATATCGGGGCGCAGTGCCTGCCGCACCGCCGCGTCGTAATAGGTGTACAAGCGGCGGTCGGCATAGCCGTGGCGCGTCCAAAAGCGTGCCGTGGTGCGTTTGTTCCATTGTATGAATCGACGCATCATTCCCATGGCGCTATCGTAGCACACAAGGCCCGTGTATGGCAAGCGGGTGCGCACGCCGATATATTTGAGAATGTTTTGAGCAAAAAACCGCAATATTTTGGGTAGGAATGTGTTTTTGTTGAAAATGCGAGTTGTCAGGGGGGAGATTTGCCATTATAATGATGGTCGAAAACACATCACACATATTATGCGATTGAAAGGAGATACAATATGTTTCCCATCGTAGCAAGGCGACCCCTGCACGAGACGGTAACGCTCATGGAGGTGGAAGCGCCGTATGTGGCCAGAAAGGCCAAGCCGGGACAGTTCATCATTTTACGCATCGACGAAAAGGGCGAGCGCATCCCTCTGACCATTGCGGGCACCGATAAAAAAAAGGGCACCGTCACCATCATATTCCAAAAGGTCGGCGCAACGACCAAGCGCCTCGACCTGATGAACGCGGGCGACGCGCTGCTGGATTTTGTCGGTCCGCTCGGCAAGCCCAGCGATTTTGACGACATGGCAGGCAAGAAAGTGGCCGTCATCGGCGGCGGGCTGGGCATTGCGATTGCGTATCCGCAGGCCAAGGCGCTGCATGAAATCGGTGCGGATGTGGATATCATCGTGGGCTTCCGCAACACCAGCCTGTTTATCCTGGTGGACGAATTACAGGCAGCCTGCACCAACCTGTATGTCATGACCGACGACGGGTCGAACGGCCACAAGGGCTTTACGACCACCGCGCTGCAGCAGCAGCTCGAGGCGGGCGTGAAGTATGACGAGGTTATCGCCATCGGCCCCATGGTCATGATGCGCGCGGTGTGCAACATCACCAAGCCTTACGGCATCAAAACGACCGTTTCCATGAACCCCATCATGATCGACGGCACGGGCATGTGCGGCGGCTGCCGATTGACGGTGGACGGCGAAATGAAGTTTGCGTGCGTGGACGGGCCCGATTTTGACGGCCAGCTGGTCGATTGGGACGAGGCCATCAGCCGCAGCCGCATGTACAAGGCCGAGGAGAAGGTCAGCATGGACAAGCACGATTGCAACCTGATGAAGAAGGAGGTGCAGTAACATGCCGAATATGAGAATGACCAAGCTGCCCCCGCGCGAGCAGGCGCCCGATGTGCGCAACAAGAATTTCCAAGAGGTTTCGCAGGGCTATGACGCCGATATGGCCATGGACGAGGCGGGCCGCTGCCTGCACTGCAAGAACCAGCCGTGCGTGGCGGGCTGCCCCGTGAACGTACAGATTCCCGATTTTATCAAGCTGGTCGGCGAGGGCAAGTTTATGGATGCGTATGAAGTCATCCGCTCCACCAACGCCCTGCCCGCCATCTGCGGACGCGTCTGCCCGCAGGAGACCCAGTGCGAGGCCAAGTGCGTGCGCGGCATCAAGGGCGAGCCCGTCGGCATCGGCCGCTTGGAGCGCTTTGCCGCCGATTATGCCATGGCCAACGGCGTCAAGCCCGCCGTGCCTGCGCCGAGCACGGGCAAGCGCGTGGCGGTCGTCGGTTCGGGCCCCGCGGGCCTGACCTGCGCGGGCGATCTGCGCAAGCTCGGCCACGACGTGACCGTGTACGAGGCGCTCCATACACCCGGCGGCGTGCTGGTGTACGGCATCCCCGAGTTCCGTCTGCCCAAGGCGCTGGTGCGCGCCGAGATCAAAACGCTCGAGGACATGGGCGTGCATATCATGACCGATATGGTCATCGGCCGCTGCATGTCGCTGGATGAACTGATGGAGGAGGAGGGCTTCGACGCGGTGTTCGTGGGCAGCGGCGCGGGCCTGCCGCGCTTCCAGGGCATCCCGGGCGAAAGCCTCAACGGCGTCTATTCCGCCAATGAGTTCCTCACCCGCATCAACCTCATGAAGGCCTATACCTTCCCCGATACCGATACGCCCGTGCGCGTGGGCAAGCAGGTGGCCGTCATAGGCGGCGGCAACGTGGCCATGGACGCCGCGCGCTGCGCCAAGCGTCTCGGCGCGGAGACGGTCTACATCGTCTACCGCCGCAGCGAGAAGGAGATGCCCGCGCGTATCGAGGAGGTGCACCACGCCAAGGAGGAGGGCATCGTGTTCAAGATGCTCACCAACCCGACGGAAATCCACGGCGATGAGAACGGCTATGTCAAGGGCATGACCTGCGTGGAGATGGAGCTGGGCGAGCCCGATGCCAGCGGCCGCCGCCGCCCCGTGGTCAAAAAGGGCAGCGAGTTTACGCTGGATGTGCAAACAGTGGTCGTTGCCATCGGCAACAGCCCCAACCCGCTCATCAAAAACACCACCCCCGGCCTGGCCACCCAGAAGTGGGGCGGCATCATCGTGGAGGAGGACACGGGCAAGACCAGCAAGGAGCATGTCTACGCAGGCGGCGATACCGTCACGGGCGCTGCCACCGTTATCCTCGCCATGGGCGCGGGCAAGACCGCCGCGGCCGCGATTCACAAGGAGCTGTGCAAGTAGCCTTACCTTTCTTTATACAAAGAAAGGTAACCAAAGAAACCAATCATTTGGCGGGGCAGGCGCAGAGACTGCTCCGTCTTTGTTTACTCTTTTTGTTGTATCGGAAAGCTTCTTTTTACGCTGTCATTCTGAGGGCCGTAGGCCTGAAGAATCTGTCCGCCGCAGCGGCGGAAAAAAGCACGTTGTTCCCTGCGGGAACAAAGATTCCTCGCATGCGCCCGGAATGACACGCTTGCTAAAAATCAGCGGGGCGATCGGTATGATCGCTCCGCCGTTTTTCTCGAATAATTGTTTCTTAAAACCCCATGTGACGTTTCTTTTGCTCATATTCTTATCCAAACACGGTTTGAGCAAAACCCTATGAGACGTTTCTTTTGCTCATATTCTTATCCAAACACGGTTTGAGCAAAACCCTATGAGACGTTTCTTTTGCTGACTTTTCTTTACCAAAGAAAAGTCAGTGGGGGATGTTCACGTGATCGGTGGGGTTGGCGGGCACGCCTGCCACAAGGAATGCAAAGTGCAGGTGCGGAAGCTCGGCGCATTCGCTGACGGCGGTTTTGCCGACCTTGCCGATGACGTCGCCCGCGTTGACCTTTTGCCCCACGGTGACGGCGACGTTGGCGTCGAGGTTGCCGTAGAGGCTGACGCGGTCGTTGGTGTGCGCAATGGTCACAATCTGCCCAAGCGCATCGTCCTCATAGACCTTTTCGACGGTGCCCGCGAGCGCGGCCTTGACGTCGGAGCCGATCTCGGCGGACAGGTCGACGGCGGCGTGGGTTGTCCACTGATCGAGCGTGCGCGAATACAGCAGCTGATCGGCGGCATAGCCCCAGATGATTTCACCGCTGACGGGCGCCGCGCCCTTTTTGACGCTGTTGGCGCTGCTCGAGGCGGCTTTGGGCGTCGGGCTCGGGCTCGGGGTTGCGGGGGCGGGGGTTACGGTGGGCAGCGGCGTACTCTTGCCGGCGAGCGTTTCATCGGACGATTTGCGCGTTTCGATGACCACGGGCGTCGGGTCTGCTGCGGACAGGCTCGGATCCTCCGCCTGATCGCGCGGAAAGGCGGTCAGCGCAATGGCCGTGCCGACGATGAGCAGGCAGATGAACAATACGACATAGAAGCCCTGCTTTTTGAGAAAGTCCTTGGTACGGGATCCGTTTTCATACTCGTTTCCGTAATTGCGGTTAAATTCCATAGTAATCACCTCTGCCGATAGTATGGACAGCGGCAGCGGCAAAATATACTAAAATTGTTTCAAATCGCGCAGCTATGGTATAATCATCGCATGAAAAAGTGGGATTATGCCATCATCATACTGTGCGCGGCGCTGTCGCTATCGCCGCTTATGCTGTTTGGCGCGGGCGATGGCGGCACGGTGACGGTGAGCGTGCGCGGGGCGGAAATCTATCGCGGCAGCGTCAATCGGGATATGGAGATCGCCGTGCCCGATACGGGCAATGTCGTATCGGTGCGTGGCGGCAGGGTCACCATGTCGCAGGCCGACTGCCCCGACGGATTGTGCATGCAGGGTCGCGCCACGGCGCTAAAACCCCTGGTATGCCTGCCAAACGAGGTTGTGGTGACGGTGACGGGGGAGGAGGACGGGCTCGATGGCGTCACATACTGATACCAAAAGGATTGCCGAGGTTGCGATGCTGACGGCCATGGCGCTGGCGGTGCAGTATATGGAAGCGCTGCTGCCGCCGCCCGTGCCGGGCGTGCCCGTGCGCATCGGGCTTGCCAACATCTTTGTTTTATACGCGCTGCTGCGCGGCCGAAAGCTCGACGCGGCGCTGATAGCCCTGGTGCGCTGCATGGTGTTTCCTCTGGTGGCGGGCAGCGTATCGGGCCTGGCGTATGCTTTGACGGGGAGCCTGCTTTCGTATATCGGCATGGCGGCGCTGCTGCCGCAGTACCAAAAGGCGCGGGTGAGCGCCGTGGGCGTGAGCGTGCTTGGCGCATTTTTGTTCAACGTCGGGCAGGCGCTGGTGGGGTGGGCCGTAATCGGCCGCGCCATGTGGCTGTATTTCCCGTGGATGGGGCTATTGAGCCTGCCTGCGGGCGTGTGCACGGGGCTGGCGGCGGGGCTGCTCATCCGAAGGCTTCGGGTTTGATGCGGCCAATCTCCACGTCGGTATAGTAGTATGTCAAAATCTCCCGATAATTACGCCCGCCCAGCGCCATGGCGTTGGCGCCCGTCTGGCTCATGCCTACGCCGTGCCCGTAGCCGCGCACATCGAAGGTGATGCTGCTGCCCGCAACGGTATAGGTAAACAGCGTACTGTCGAGCGAAAGCAGGCTGCGCAGCTGGCGGCCCGTCACGGTTTGACTGCCCAGTTGCATGGAAAGCACCCGCCCGCTGCCGCTGGTTTGGGTAACGGAGAGCCGACGGGCCAGGGAAGCGGGCTTGAGCCTGGCGTCGGGCCACTTTTCGTTGACCAGCCTGCAAAACTCGTCCGTGGAGAACGTCTTTTGGGTAGCGATGCGCCTTGTGCCCGTTTCGGCGGTGCTCATGACGGATTGCAGGTACGGCACGTCGTTGCCGTAGGCGTCGGAGGCGGATTCCGTCCGCCCGCCCGAAGCGCTGTGGTACAGGGCCTCGATGGGCGCGCCGTCGTAGAGCAGCACCTCGTAAGCGGTGGCGGCGACTGCGTCGGATACCTTGGCAAGGTTTGTCCCATAGTTGCCGCCCCAGTTTTCCATGAGCCTTGTTTCGGAGGTGTAGGCCTGGCAGCAGGCGCTGTCGGTGCAGACGTGCGCATCGTGCCTGCGGCAGCCGCCGTGCAGCATATGGTACACCGTGTAGGTGCGCGCGGCGACCGATTGCGCCTTGAGCGCCTCCGACGGAAACGACGCGGGCATCTCGGCCGCGACCACATGCACAAGGTACGTTTCCAGCGGGAGCGTCAGCAGCGCTTCCTCACGGTGATCGAACACCGTTACGGCCAAATCGCTCTTATTTTCGGTTGGCGCGGGCGCGTCGCTGTCGGCGTTGTCCGTGTCGCGGTTGGCGATGATGCAGCCGCGCACGGTCAGCAGCAGCAGCCCCGCCAACAGCGAAAGTATCCATACCCGCTTCCATTGTATGCGCATGCCACGCCCACCTCCCGACGCACTATTTCTATTTCTTTTTTGCCCGCTGCATGCTACAATGATACCATCCGACAAGAAAGGAACGTCCTATGATCACCAACGAGCTGCAAGAACGCATCCGCCGCGGCGAACGCGCGGCGTTTGAAACGCTGTATAAGGAGCACGCAAAAACGGTGTATGCCAGCGCATGGAGCGCTTTGAACGATCGGCAGGCGGCGCTTGCCGTCGTCAAACAGACGTTTCTCACGCTGCGCGATGAACTGACGCAATCCGATGCGGATGTGGATATCGACCAACGCATTCAGGCGCTTTCCAACCGGGAGATCGACCTGCAGCAGGCGTTTTTGGGCGTGTTTTCCGAGGGAACGCCCGCCGCGGAGGCGAATGCCGCGCCCGCGGCGCAAGCGCCAAGCGCTCCGCAGCCGCGCGCGCCGCAGTCCGCGCCGCCCGCCGCCGTACAGGCGTCGTCGCCGCTGGAACGGGTGCAGGAGCGTATGGCCGCCGATGGGGCGCCCGTGCACGACAAGCGCACGCGCCGTCCCCGCCGCGCGGATGCGCCGCCGCGGGAGAGCAACGGCGTCGTCACGGCGCTGATATTTGTGTTCCTGGCGCTGTTTATCTGGATTGCCGTGGGGATACTGATGGATTTGGGGATTCTCACGCGCATCGATTTGGGCTTTGCGTGGTTTAACGACAATATCTTTCCCCTGTTTCAGCTTTAAGGCGGCGTAAAACATGCAAATACGCTTTGCCACCGACGCCGCGCGCAACGACCTGACGCCCGTCGACAACCGATTTATCCTCGATTACCTGCCGCACGCAAGCGGCATGGCCGTGAGCGTCTACCTGTACGGGCTGATGCAGTGCAGCCATGCGTCCACTGCCGATACGCCGCTGACGGATGTGCTGGGGCTTTCTGAAAACGCCGTGATCGAGGCATTTTCCTATTGGCAGGAGCAGGGGCTTGTGCGCATCCGCTCCGAAAAGCCGCTGACGGTGGAGTATCTTTCCATACCCGAGGGCAACGCGGAGCCGACCGTGCCGGGCAAGTATTTTACGCTCATCTCCGCGCTCAATTCCCTCACCGCGCCGCGCCGACTGGATGTGCGCGAGCTTCGGCACGTTTACGACTGGGTGGAGGTGTACGGGCTGGATGAGGACGCGGTGCTGGAACTGGTTTCGCACTGCATGGCGGTCAAGGGGCGGCGCGTATCGACCAACTACATCAGCGCCGTGGCGCAGACGTGGGCCGAAAACGGCATCCGCACCCGCGCCGACGCCATCCGATATGTGGAGAGCTACAACCTGACCAAGCATGGCGCAAGCGCGATATTGCGCGAATGGAACAAGGCCCGCAAGCCCACCAAGGCCGAGATGGCGCTTTACGACAAATGGACCATGGACTGGGGCTTTTCGCAGCAGGCGATTCTGGCGACGCTGCCGCGGCTTTCGGCGGCGGGCACGCCGAGCTTTCAGTTTCTGGATGAGCAGCTGGAGCGGCTGCTGCACGATAACGTGGTCAGTCGGGAGGATATCCTGCGCCAGGGCGAGCGCACCGATGAGGAGCGCGCGTTTGCGGCGCTGCTGTTCGAGCGCGCGGGCAAGGTGGAGCCCGCCACCAAGACACAGCGCAGGCAGATAGCGATGTATTTGACCGAGCTGCACATGCCGCGCGAGCTGATGCTGTTTGGCGCGGAGCAGTGCCGCGGCGCCAACGAGCCGTTCGGGCTGATGAAAAAGATTTGGAACGACTGGCACGAAAAAGGGATTGCCACCATCGAGCAGGCCGCAGCGGCTTTGAAGGCGGGCAAGGCCGACGGCCGCAGCGCGGGCAAAGCGCGCCGCGTCAAGAGCGTGGGCTACACGCAGCACGATTTGAGCGACGAGGAGCTGGATAAGCTTTTGATCGATCTGGACAAGGTACCGTAATATGCAGGATTCTTTGGACATGCTCTATTACCGCATCCGTGCCGCCGAGCGCGCCGCGCTGGAGGGGCGTGTTTCGGATGCGTATGCGCGCGCCCCGCAGCTGGTCGCGCTCGACGAGCGGCGGCAGCGGCTGGTTGCCGATGTGGGCGCGGGCAGAATCTCCGCCGCCGAGGGCAGCCAAATGCTCGACGATCTCTCCTGCCAAGAGCAGGGCATTCTGGAAAGGCTGGGCCTTCCGAAGGATTATTTGACGCTGCACTATCAATGCGAAAAATGCCGCGATACGGGCTATGTCGGCGACGCTGTCAAAGCGCCGTGCGCCTGCCGATTGCAAAAAAGGGAAAGCATGGCGAGCGAGGCGGGCATCAACGCGCGAGAAACCTTTGAGGCCTTTTCGGAGGAGATTCACCCCGACGGGGCGCAGCGGCAGCGCGCGGTCAACGCCATGCGCATCTGCCGCCAATATGCCGAAAGCCTGCCGCATCCGATCAAGCCGAACCTGTTGATACTGGGCATGCCGGGGCTTGGAAAATCCTACCTCGGCAACGCCGTGGCGTACGCTGCCATCCAACGCGGCGTGGACGCGGCGCGCATTACGGCATATCGGTTCGTGCAGGATATTTTAAGCGATATTCGCGAGCGCACCGCAAACGCCAGGCGCTATCAAAACGTGCCGCTGTTGGTGCTGGACGATCTGGGCAGCGAGCCCGACGTGCCCAACGTATCCGACGAGTGGCTGTTTGCCGTCATCAACGAGCGCGCGCTGACGGGCAAGGCGTGTGTGTTCATCACCAACCTGTC
>CAZRIT010000026.1:22447-23460 GCA_964600225.1 uncultured Oscillospiraceae bacterium
GGCGAGCGCATCATGAGCAGACTGTGCGATCAAAGCACCACCGTGGCGCTGCAGCTTACGGGCGCCAATCTGCGCACAAGCGCGCGAGGGTAACGCGATGCTGTACCTTTGCGCAACGCCCATCGGAAACCTTGGCGACCTCACGCCGCGCGTGGCGGAGGCCTTCCGCGATTGCGACGCGGTGTATTGCGAGGATACGCGCCGCACGCTGCAATTGCTCAATCACCTCGGCGTCAAAAAGCCGCTGGTGAGCTGCCATCAGCACAACGAGCAGATGCGGCTTGCAGAGATCGAGCGGCAGCTTGTCGACGGGCGCACGCTGGTGTACGCCTCCGACGCGGGCATGCCGGGCATCTCCGACCCCGGGGAGAAGCTGGTGCGGCTGTGCGTGGAAAAGAACCTGGATTTTACGGTGCTGCCGGGCGCCTCGGCCGTGCTGACGGCCGCGGTGATGAGTGGGCTGCCGCCAATGCCGTTTTCGTTCTTCGGCTTTCTGCCGCGCGACAGCAAGCCGCGCGCCGATATGCTCGATCAAATCGCCGCCTGCCGACATCTGGTCATTTTATACGAAAGCCCGCAGCGCGTGCAAAAGACGCTGCAGGCGCTGTTGGAACGGCTGGGCGATTGCGACGCGGCGGTGCTGAGGGAACTGACCAAAAAGTTCGAACAGGTGCGGCGCGGCAAGCTGACGGAACTGATTCCGCTGTACGATGCGCCGCTCAAGGGCGAGTGCGTCATTGCGGTATCCGTGACCGAGCGGGAAACGTCCGTCGCCCCCGACGCGGCGGACGCCATGCTCGCCGATGCGCTGTCCAACGGCCTGCGCGTGCGCGATGCGGCGGATCTGGTAGCCCAAACGCTCAACCTGCCGCGCAGGGAGGTCTACCGCCGCGCGCTGGAGCTGCGCGGGGGTGGGCAGAAAGAATAAAACGATTGCCATTTCGGAGCGCAAAGCGTTTCCGCTGTCATCCTGAGGCTCTTTCACTGTCATCCTGAGGCTCTTTCACTGTCAT
>CAZRIT010000027.1:0-22465 GCA_964600225.1 uncultured Oscillospiraceae bacterium
GAGTAAGCTTGGCAAAAAGTCCGCGTTCTACTTCAAAAAGCGGCAGGATGCGCTCGCCTCCGCCAACGGCTACATCGAGGAGATGTGCGAGGGCCAGCGCGAGGTAAAGGTCTTTTGCCACGAGGAAGCGGTCATCGGTGAGTTTGAACAGCGCGCCGAGTCCCTGCGCAGCTCCTCCACCAGCGCCATGACCTACGCCATGATCCTCATGCCCATCATGGGCAACCTCAGCTACGCGCTCTATGCCGCCGCAGCCGCAGCGGGCGCGGGCCTTGCCATCATGGGCCGCGCCGATATCGGCACGCTGGCCGCGTTTTTACAGTACACACGCTCGTTTTCGCAGCCGCTGACGCAGCTTTCGCAGCTTTTCAACGGCTTCATCAGCGCGCTGGCGGGCGCGGAACGCATATTTGAGCTGATCGACGCCGCGCCCGAGGTGGATAACGGCGCCATCACCCTGGTCAACGTCACCGAGGATGCCGACGGCGCGCTGGCCTTGACCACGGAGCGCACAGGCGTCTGGGCATGGAAAACGCCGCTCGACAACGGCGCGTATTCGCTCACCAGGCTTTGCGGCGACGTGCGCTTCCACGACGTAACATTCAGCTACGACGGGCAGGTGGACGTGCTCAAGGATATCAACCTGTTCGCCAAGCCCGGGCAAAAGATTGCGCTGGTCGGCTCCACGGGCGCGGGCAAAACCACCATCACCAACCTCATCAACCGCTTTTACGATGTGCAAAGCGGTTCCATTACCTACGATGGCATCGATATCAAGCAGATTAAAAAGGACGATCTGCGCCGCTCGCTTTCGATGGTTTTGCAGGATACGCACCTGTTTACGGGCACGGTGCGCGAGAACATCCGCTACGGTCGGCTGGACGCCACGGACGCGGATATCGTGAGTGCTGCCAAGCTTGCCAATGCGCACGGCTTCATCACCCACCTGCCCAAGGGCTACGATACGGTGCTGACGGCCGATGGCGCCAACCTTTCGCAGGGACAGCGGCAGTTGATCGCCATCGCGCGCGCCGCAGTGGCCGACCCGCCCGTGCTGATACTGGACGAGGCCACCAGCTCCATCGATACGCGCACAGAAGCGCTCATTGAAAAGGGCATGGATCGGCTGATGCGCGGCCGCACGGTGTTTGTGATAGCGCACAGGCTTTCCACCGTCCGCAACGCCAACGCCATCCTCGTGCTGGAGAACGGCTCCATCATCGAGCGCGGCGACCACGACGACCTGCTTGCCCAGCGCGGCAAATACTACCAGCTCTACATGGGCATGTTCGAATTGAGTTGACAAAGCATACATCAACAGGGCCGCCCGCAAAATGCAGGCGGCCCTTTGATATGATGCGATTGCATAACCTTAAGCACACCATGCAAACCGTGGTTCGGATTTGCACGGTGTGCTTAACGGTAATCGTCCAGATGGATGGTGATGGCGTACTCGGTCATTTCATCGTACAGCTCGTCAAACCGATAGCCTGTGTGGTTGGAAATGCCCGTGTGCACCGCGCCGTCGCGCAGGGAGAACAGCTCCTCGGGGCCGTTATCGTAGTCGACGTACATCTCCCACCAGTATCTAGTTGTGGGGATGATGGTCAGCGTCTTTGCCGCGGCCCACTCGCTCGGCGGGATTGCGCTGTTGATATAGCGATAGTCGTATTCGAGCCAGTCGCCCTCATAATCCCGTCCGTGCGGCCCGCCCGCCGAAAACAGATGCGGGCTGCTTGGCGCTTTGCCATCCAGCAGGAAGTGGAACGTCAGTGCGTCGCCGCGCTCGTACTTGGTCCAGGATGCGGGCAAAACAACATGCATCATCAACTGCGTGTCCGTTGGCGTAAAGGCGATCTCATTCACGGTTACGGATGCGCCCGTAAAATCCAGCTCATGGGTGTACAGATACACCTCGCTATCGACAAGCACCCCGTCCGTGCTTGCGGGCCGCTCGTCCTCGGGCTGCCATTCCTGAATGGTGACGGGATGTACGCCGCCAAGCTGCACGCTTGTGCCAACGGCCGCTTGCGTGGTCAGCGCCTTGTACGATTCCGCATCGACGGTGATGCGGCCCAGGTTTGCCTCCAGCACAACGTCGCGCGGCTTGGAATCGACGTTTTCATAGTACATGCTCAGCGTCAGCAGTCCCTCCGCCTTGCCCGAAAGCGGCTGTTGCTCCCTGAGGTCGATCGGCCACATTTCAATGGCAAACCGCACGTCGTGATCGGCCAGGTATGCATCCCACAGCTTGTCCGTTGCAGGGCCGGTGGAAATGAGCACGCCGTTTTCAAACAGGATGCCCGCTTCCCCGTCGTTTCCCGCTTCGGCGGACGCCGTGGCAATGGCGTCCATTTCCGCCGTAAAGCTCGGAGAGATTTCGCCGCGAAACTTCCTGCCGTCGGCCGTTTCAAACCGAACGCTGTTTTCGCACGCAAAGTAGTAGTACTCCTGGTTCGGATCGCCGCCCAGCGAACCGTCGTTTTTGGCGCAGCGGAAGGTGTCCCCGCCCGTATATGCCTGCACAAACGGCCTTGCCACAGCGCCCGGCATGATGCCTGTGATGAAGATGTTTTCGCCATCGTAAGCAATTTCCTCCAGCTTGAGGGAGAAGTTGGCGGCATAGTCCTCAAACCCATCACCGATATTGGTGATGGCAATATTGGTCGTCTCCGCGCCCGTGATAATCGCCTCGATGGTCGGCTCGTCGGTGCGGTTTTCCTTTTCCTGTTCAAAATACCCGCGCGGGGTGAACCAGGAGCGCAGCCATTCGGTCACCTCCGCCCTGGCGCTCGGGATGGAAAACACCGTAACCGCGGCGACCAGTATCAGACAAGCCGCCGTTGCCAGAACCCTGCGCATCGCGTGGCGCTCCTTACGCTGCTTGCTGGCGCGCAGAACACGCGTATCGTTGACCATATAATCCATAACAGCCTCCTTAAACAATTCACGTTCCGTCATTGCTCGTCGGCTCCTTTCCATTCAGCTCGTATCCGTTCCCGCGTGCGATACAGCCTTGCTTTCACTGCATCGACGCTGATGTGCAATGCCGCGGCGATCTGCCGCACCGATTGGTCGAAGCCATAGTAGAGCACAAACGACTGGTAGGACAGCAGGGGTTCGCTTTTGACAATGGCAAAGATTTGTGCCGCGTCCATTTGGTTGAGCAGCGCATCCTCAAAGGTCGATTGCGCAGCGGGCGTGGTTTCCGTCAGCTCCTCCTCGCGCTCGCACTTGCGGCTTTGGCTCCTGTACCGCTTGGCCAGTTCGCCCTTGGCAATCTTGACCAGATATCCGATGGGCTCCGTTGGCCTCAACAGCGCCGTGCGCTCGTAGAACCGCTTCCAAACCTCCTGATAGACATCCTCCATATCGGCCACCGACCGTATGCGCACCACGAAAAAGCGCTTCAGCCGCGCCGCATTTTCTCCGTAGACCCTGTCAAAATAGGCGTCCCTAGATTCCATGCTGTTCCTCTTTTCATCAACCGGTTTGCTCTATATGCGTATCACAAATACGATTTGGTGTCAAAGTTTTGCAATTTTTCTGTGTGCGGAATGCCGACATATAAAAAAGGGACTGCGAAGCGGATGCCTCGCAGTCCCTTGGCTGAACGGATCTCGGTCGGTGTTTACAGAGCGGCCAGGATGTACTTGAGCACGAACAGGAGCGACAGGATGTACATCAGGATGGGGACATCCTTGCCCTTGCCGCGGACGAGCTTGATGATGGTGTAGGAGATGAAGCCAAACGCGATACCATCGGAGATGGAGTACGCAAACGGCATCATGGCGATGGTCAGGAAGCACGGAATGGCAACTTCCATATCGCCCCAGGGGATATCAACGGCGTTTTTGAGCATGAACACGCCAACGATGATCAGCGCGGGCGCGGTTGCGGCCGACGGGATGATGCCCGCCACGGGCGCCAGCAGGATGGCCAGCAGGAACAGAACCGCCGTAACAACGGAGGTCAGGCCGGTACGGCCGCCTTCGCTGATGCCGGTGGAGCTTTCCACAAACGTGGTAACGGTGGAGGTGCCCAGCACGGCGCCTGCGCAGGTTGCGATGGCGTCCGCCATCAGCGCCTTGTCGCCATGAGGCATGTTGCCGTCTTTATCCAGCATGTTGTTGGCGCTGGCGGTGCCGATCAGTGTGCCGACGGTATCGAAGCAGTCCACGATGGCAAAGGTGATGATCGCGGTCAAGAGCGGCAGCAGGCCCAGCTTCATCAGGCCGCCAAAGCCTTCGGTAAAGCATGCGCCAAAGGTCGACAGGTTGATTCCCGATTCGGTGAGCGATTCGGGGAACGTCGTCACGCCAAACGGAATGCCGACGATGGTGGTGGCCAGGATGCCGATAAAGATGGCGCCCTTGACCTTGAACGCAAGCAGGATGGCGGTCAGCACCAGGCCGATGCAGGCAACCAGAGCGGGGCCCGAGGTGATCGAGCCAAGCGCCGTGATGTTGGCGGGGGTGGTGGTGACGATGCCCGAGTTCAACAGGCCGATGAACGCAATGAACAGGCCGATGCCCGCGCCAATCGCCTTCTTCAGCGAGGCGGGAATGGCGGAGATGATCTTGCTGCGAAGCGGAGAAATGGTCACGGCCAGGAAGATCAGGCCCGAGATCAGAACGATCGCAAGGCCTTCCTGCCAGGTATACCCCATCCCGAAGCATACCGTGTAGGTGAAGAAAGCGTTGAGGCCCATGCCCGGCGCCTGTGCAAACGGAACGTTTGCAATGAACGCTGTGAGCAAGCAGCCGATTGCGGAAGCGATGCAGGTGACAACCATGACCGCCATGAAATCCATGCCCGTTTCCGCCAGCATGCCGGGGTTGACAAAGATGATGTACGCCATGGCAAAGAATGTCGTGATACCGGCGATGATCTCGGTACGGACAGTCGTGCCGTGCTCTTTGAGTTTAAAGAGCTTTTCCATATGTATACAACCTCCCAGAAAAAAGATACTTCATTCTACCACAGACTTCACAAATTATCCATATCTATTTCACAATTTATTGATAACAAGGCACTATGGTATCATGCCGATTGCAAACGCCTCCGCATTCAGCCGATGCGGCCGCTGCGTTCCAGCGCCGCGATATCGGGCGCACATTTATACGGCTCGCCCGCGGCCAGCATGGCGTTTTTTACATCCTTTAAGCCGCTGCCCGTGGAGATGACCGTCACCGTTTCATCGGACTGGATGACGCCCTCCGCCACGGCCCGTTTCACGCCCGCCGTTGCGGTGACGCCCGCGGGCTCGCCAAACACGCCCTCGGTGCGGCCCAGAAGCCGCATGGCGTCGAAAATCTCCGCATCGGAAAGGGCAATCCATGCGCCATGCGAATCCTGCACGGCGCGCTGCGCCTTTACGGGATTACGCGGCACGCCCACAGCGATGCTGTCGGCCAAGGTGTTCTCCTCGGCGGGACGCAGGGCGCGGTTTTCCCTGCTTGCGTCCACAAACGGGCAGCAGCCCGTGGACTGCACGCCGAGAATCCTCGGCATGCGTTCGATCATGCCCAGTTGCAGCAAATCGTAGAATCCGTTGTACACGCCGCCGATGGTGCACCCGTCCCCGACGGAAACGGCCACCCAATCGGTCGGCTGCCAGTTGAGCTGCTCCGCAATCTCCAGAGAAACCGTCTTCTTGCCCTCCGTCATGACGGGGTTAATGCCTGCGTTGCGGTTATAGAAGCCCCATTTATCGATTGCAGCGCGGGAAAGCTCGAACGTTTGGCGGTAATCGCCCTGCACGGAGATGACGTTGGCGCCGAATATCAGCAATTGCGCCACCTTGCCCGCGGGCGCGCGCTCGGGCACGAATATGACGGTTTTCAGCCCCATGCGGGCGGCGTTGCCCGCACAGGAGGAAGCCGCGTTGCCCGTGGACGAACAGGCGATGGTTTGGTATCCCAGCTCAATGGCCTTGGCCACGGCCACGCCCGATGCGCGGTCCTTCAGCGAGCCCGTCGGGTTCAGCCCGTCATCCTTGATATAGAGGGTCTTAAGCCCAAGCTGCTCGCCCAGGCGCATGGATCGGTACAGCGGCGTCCACCCGATGCGCAGATAATCGCCGAGGCTCCGGCCCAGAAGCGGCATCAGGGCGCGGTAACGCCACATGCTGTTGTCGCGGTTATCGGCAAGCGTCTTATGCGAAAGCACCTTTTTAATTGCGGGGTAATCGTACACGATATCGAGGATGCCCTGTTCCCCGCAGCTTGGGCACGTCATCAGTTCGGGCCCAAACGGGTACTCCCGCCCGCAGACGGTACAGCGATAGCCCACAATACGATCCATATATGCACCTCATGTAATCCTTTTTCTACAATATAGCACGATTGCGGCGGAAAGAAAAGACGCTTGGCAACCGCCGCCGCCCTGCCCCGCAGTATTGCCGAAAGCAACACGATACTATATAATGTAGAAGTACCGTAAAAAACGAACATAATCAAAAGGGGGTTCCCGTTCCATGCTTATCATCGGAAACGGCAGGCTCATCACCCGCGATCGCGGCGCGTACTACGAACATGGCGCAGTCGCCATCGACGGCGGGCTGATCGCCGACGTGGGCGGCAGCGACGTCCTAAGGCTCCGCTATCCCGATGCGGAATGGATCGACGCCAAGGGCGGCGTCATCATGCCGGGGCTTATCAATACCCACAACCACATATACAGCGCGTTTGCCCGCGGGCTTTCGCTGACCAACTACAACCCTGTCGATTTCAACGATATTCTGGAGGGCATGTGGTGGCGCATCGACCGCAAGCTGACGCGTGAAAACAACCGCCTGTCGGCGTATGCCGTGTACCTGGACAGCATCCGCAACGGCGTCACCACCACCTTCGATCACCACGCCAGCTACTTTGACATCCCCGATTCGCTGGACGATCTGGCGGATGCGGCCAAGGCGCTGGGCGTGCGCACAAGCCTTTGCTACGAGATATCCGATCGCGACGGCGAAACCAAGATGCGGCAGGCGCTGGACGAAAACCTGCGCATGATCGAGCGGGCCAAGCGCGACCATAGCGGCATGCTCTCCGCCATGACGGGCCTGCACGCATCCTTCACGCTCTCCGACGATACGCTGTCCCTCTGCCGCAGGCTGACGCCCGAGGACGCGGGCTTCCATGTGCATGTGGCCGAAGGGCCCGCCGACGAGCCCGATTCGCTGCGCCGCTCAGGCAAGCGCATCGTGGAGCGCTTCTACGATTACGGCCTGCTCGGCCGCCGCACACTTGCGGTGCACTGCGTGCACATCAACAAGGCCGAGATGGAACTGCTCAAGGCCACCGACAGCATCGTCGTCCACAACCCCGAGTCCAATATGGGCAACGCCGTAGGCTGCGGCCCCGTCATCACCATGTTTCAAAACGGGATCCTGCTGGGCCTCGGCACCGACGGCTACACCAACGACATGCTGGAAAGCTACAAGGTGGGCAACATCCTCCACAAGCACAACCTGTGCGACCCGACGGTTGCATGGGGCGAAATCCCCACGATGCTGTTTGAAAACAACGCACGCATTGCCGCGCGCTTCTTCGATACGCCGCTGGGCGTGCTCAAACAGGGCGCGGGCGCGGATGTGATCGTGGTCGATTACGATCCGCTCACACCCATGGACGCCTCCAACGTCAACAGCCACATCCTGTTTGGCATGTGCGGACGCTCGGTGGTGACCACCGTTTGTAACGGTAAGGTGCTCATGAAGGACCGCAACATCCTTGTGGCCGATGAAAAGGCCGTCATGGCCGAGTGCCGAAAGAGCGCGAAGCAGCTTTGGAACAGCGTAAACGCATAAGGAGGAACGCCCCATGTCCGACCGCATGACCCCCATCCCCTTCCCCAAATTGATGCAGCAGGTGCTTTGCGAGCATGAAAGCGGCTCCGTCTTTGGCGTGCGCACGCCCTATGTGGCTGCAGCGGACAAGCGGCTCGACCTGTTTGCCGAGCATCTTGAAACGCCCATCGGCCCCGCCGCAGGCCCGCAGACGCAGCTTGCGCAGAATATCATCGCCGCCTACTATGCGGGCGCGCGCTTTTTTGAGCTGAAAACCGTGCAAACGCTCGACGGCGAGGATTTGCCCGTCAGCAAGCCCTGCATCCTTGCCAACGACGAGTGCTACAATGTGGAATGGTCCACGGAGCTGACCGTGCCGCAGGCGTTCGACGAATACGTCAAGGCATGGTTTGCCTTAAAGCTCATCAGCCGCATGTACGGCCTCGGCCGCCCAGACGGCTTTGTATTCAACATGTCGGTCGGCTACCAGTACGAGGGCATCACCTCGGAAAAGATCGATACGTTCATCAACGGCATGAAGGACGCGTCCGACACGCCGATTTGGCAGGCATGCGCCACCTGGGCCAAGGAAAACCTCGATCGCCTGCCGCATGTGGACGCGGCGTACATCGACGGCCTTTCGCCGCATGTATGCACCTCCATCACACTCTCCACCCTGCACGGCTGTCCCCCGCACGAAATTGAGCGCATCGCATCGCACCTGATAGCGGTCAAAGGGCTCAATACGTTCGTCAAGTGCAACCCCACGCTGCTGGGCTACGAGTTTGCACGAAAAACCCTCGATCAGCTTGGCTTTGACTATGTTTCGTTTACCGATT
The DNA here is from genome assembly GCA_964600225.1 of uncultured Oscillospiraceae bacterium. Taxonomy (GTDB): domain Bacteria; phylum Bacillota; class Clostridia; order Christensenellales; family CAG-138; genus CAZRIT01. Next base: position 8,626 of record CAZRIT010000027.1, read on the forward strand.
TCCACTTTCTGGACGATTTACAGTATCGGGACGCGGTGCCAATGTGCAAGCGCCTGCTGTCGCTCAGCGCCATGCACGGCGTGTCGTTCGGGCTCAAATTGACCAATACCTTCCCCGTGCAGATTACCCAAAGCGAGCTGCCGGGCGAGGAGATGTACATGAGCGGCCGCGCGCTGTATCCGTTGACCATGGAGTTGGCGCACCGCATCAGCAAAACCTTCGACGGGCAGATGCGCATCTCGTTTTCGGGCGGCGCAGACGCGTTTAACGTATCGGAGCTGTTCGACGCGGGCATCTGGCCCATTACCATGGCCACGACGCTTTTAAAACCAGGCGGCTACCAACGCCTCCGCCAGATGGCGACGCTGTTGGAGAAGCACGGCTATGCACCGTTTGACGGCGTATCCGTCGGCAAAATCGGGCGGCTGGCCGAAAATGCGCGCGCCGACAAGCGCAGCCAAAAGCCCGTCAAGCCGCTGCCCATGCGGAAAATCCCGCAACAGGTTCCCTTGACAAGCTGCTTTACCGCGCCCTGCACGCACGGCTGCCCATTCGGGCAGGATATCCCCGCCTATGTGCAGTTGGTCGGAGAAGGCAAATATGCCGAGGCGCTGCGTGTGATACTGGAAAAAAACCCCTTGCCGTTTATCACGGGCAAGCTCTGCGCGCATCGGTGCATGGAAAAATGCACCCGCAACTTCTATGAGGAAAGCGTCCACATCCGCGACGCCAAGCTGCTGGCTGCGCGCCGCGGCTTCGACGCGGTGATCGGCACCCTTGTGCCCAAACCCGATAACGGCAGGCGCGTAGCCATCGTGGGCGGTGGTCCCGCGGGCATGGCAAGCGCATTTTTGCTTGCGCGGCAGGGCGCCGGGGTAACGGTGTATGAAAAACGCGCAAAGCTCGGCGGCATCGTGCGGCATATCATCCCCGCCTTCCGCATTGCCGATTACGGCATCGAGCGCGATGTGCAAATTATGGAAAGCATGGGCGTTTCCGTCCAAACGGGCACGGCCGCGCCGCCCATGCGGGAGCTGTTCCGACAGGGCTTTACCGATATCGTCTATGCCGTGGGCGCACAGTGTCACGGCACGCTCAAGCTGGCGCACGGCGAAAGCCTGAACGTGCTGGATTTTCTGGAGGCGTTCCGCGCCGAGCGGCCGCAAGACCTCGGCGCCGACGTGGTGGTCATCGGCGGCGGCAACACCGCCATGGACGCAGCGCGCGCAGCCAAGCGCGTGCGGGGCGTGCAGAACGTACGCCTTGTCTACCGCCGCACGCGGCGCTACATGCCCGCCGATGAAGAGGAGCTGACGCTTGCGCTCGAGGACGGCGTGGAATTCTGTGAGCTGCTCGCGCCGTATTCGCTGGAAAACGGGCAGCTGTTGTGCAAGCGCTGCGTGCTCGGCAAGCCCGATGCATCGGGCCGCCGTTCGCCGATGGAAACGGAGGAAACGGTAACCTTGCCGTGCAGTACGCTCATTGCCGCCGTCGGCGAACAGGTGGACGGCGCGGCGTTTGCCGCCGAGGGCATTGCCGTAACAAAGCGTGGCCAAGTGCAGGCTGCACCCGAAACGCTGGAAACAAGTGTTCCGCATGTGTATGTTGTCGGCGACGCCAACCGCGGCCCCGCAACCGTGGCGGAAGCCATTGCCGACGCCCACAAGGTTGCCGCAGCCATTGCGGGAGCATATGCCTATACGCTGCCCGCCGATGCTGCAACCACCCCCGCAGACTGCATGGACAAGCAGGGCGTGCTGGCCGTGTATGACGATGCGCGCCGCGAAAGCGCCCGCTGCCTTGGCTGCTCCACCGTGTGCGAATGCTGCGTGCAGGTATGCCCCAACCGCGCCAATGTCGCCATACGAGTGGAAGGCATGGATATGCCGCAGATACTGCATCTGGACAGCAGCTGCAACGAGTGCGGCAACTGCGCGGCGTTCTGCCCGTACGACAGCGCGCCGTATCGGGATAAACTGACGCTGTTTGGTACAAAAAAGGAATTTGAGGAAAGCGCCAATCAGGGCTTCCTCCCGCTCGGCGGCGACCGCTTCCTTGTGCGGCTGGACAGGGTTTGGACGGCAGCCTTGGGCGACGGCAGCCTCCCCGACGGGATCGAGCGGATCATCCGAGCCGTGCAGAAGCATTACCCGTATCTGATCGGCTGAAGACAAATTGGGTGGAAAGGACGCGTGCTTATGGCAACTTTTACCGTTAACGGCCAATCCGTCACGGTGGAACACAACCAAAAACTGCTGTATTTGCTGCGCGACACGCTGCGGCTGACCAGCGTGAAAAACGGCTGCGCCGAGGGCGCGTGCGGCGCATGTATGGTGTTAGTCGACGGTAAGGCCGCCAAGGCCTGCGTGCTGCAAACGGAGAAACTAAACGGCAAGTCCATCGTTACCGTCGAGGGCTTTTCGGCGCGGGAACAAGCAGTGTACGCCTATGCGTTTGGCAAGGTTGGCGCAGTGCAATGCGGTTTCTGCACGCCCGGCATGCTCATCAGCGCCAAAGCGTTGTTGGACGCCGTACCCAATCCGACGCTGCAGCAGGTGCGCGCCGCCATCAAACCCAACATCTGCCGCTGCACAGGCTATCAAAAGATCTGCGACGCCATCCTGCTTGCCGCCAAGCTGTTCCAAGCCGACGCACCCATCCCCGCCGACGAGGCAACAGGCGCCATGGGCGACAGCCTCATCCGCACGGACGCGGCGGACAAGGCGCTGGGCGTTGCTAAATACACCGACGATATTCATCTTGACGGCATGCTGTACGCCTCCGCCGTGCGCAGCGCCTATCCGCGCGCGCGCGTGCTGGCCATCGATACCACGGAAGCGCTGGCCGCCGCGGGCGTGGTCGGCGTGCTGACGGCCGATTCGGTACCGGGCGACCTGTACATCGGCCACCTTGTCAAGGACTACCCCGTTTTCATCCCCGTCGGCGGCATGACGCATTTTTTAGGCGACGCGATTGCGCTGGTCATTGCGGAATCGGAGGAAGCGCTCAACACAGGCAAGCAGCTTGTGCGCATTGCCTACGAACCGCTTATGCCCGTGCTCTCCCCCGCCGCTTCCATGGCCGATGGCGCAGCGCGGGTGCACGAGGGGCGCGAGAACCTGTTGAGCCATCAGCAGGTGCGGCGCGGCGATGTTGACGCCGCCATCCAAGCCGGCGCGCATGTGGTCACCAACCGTTACAGCGTGCCGTTTACCGAGCATGCGTTTTTGGAGCCCGAGTGCGCCGTGGCATGCCCCGAGGGCGACGGCGTGCGCATCTTTAGCGGCGATCAGGGCGTGTACCAGACGCAGCATGAATGCGCCGATATGCTGGGGCTCCCGCGCGAATCGGTGCGGGTGAGCGCCATGACGGTGGGCGGCGGCTTTGGCGGCAAAGAGGATATGAGCGTACAGCACCACGCCGCGCTGGCCGCATTCCTCACAAAGCGCCCCGTTAAGGTGCGTCTGACGCGCAGCGAAAGCATCCTCATCCACCCAAAGCGGCACGCCATGGAGATGGAGTTCACCACCGCCTGCGATGCGCACGGGTACCTGACCGCCATGAAGGCAACCATCATTGCCGATACGGGCGCGTACGCCTCGCTCGGCTGCCCCGTGCTGCAGCGCGCCTGCACGCACGCGGGCGGGCCCTACAACTATCAAAACATCGATATCGACGGCAGGGCGTACTATACAAACAACCCGCCCGCAGGGGCGTTTCGCGGGTTCGGCGTGCCGCAGAGCTGCTTTGCGGCAGAATGCAACCTGAATCTGCTGGCGGAACGCGTGGGCATCTCTCCCTTTGCCATCCGCTACATCAACGCCATCCGCCCGGGTCAGGTGCTGCCCAACGGACAGGTTGCCGACGAGACCACGGCGCTGGTGGAGACGCTGGACGCCGTGCGCCCCATTTTGCAGCGCAACCCCAAGGCGGGCATCGCCTGCGCCATGAAAAACAGCGGACTCGGCGTCGGCGTGCCCGATGTGGGCCGCTGCCGCATCGAAGTGCGCGGCGGCAAGCTGCACCTGTATTCCTCCGCCGCGTGCATCGGGCAGGGCATGGGCACGGTGCAGCGGCAGATGGTGCAGCAGGTAACGGGGCTGCCGATATCGGATATCATCAGCCATGCGCCCGATACGGCCGATGCGCCCGATGCGGGCAACACCACCGCCTCCCGCCAGACGCTGTTTACGGGTGAAGCGGCCGTGCGCGCGGCAAAGCAGCTGCTATCTGCGCTTGCCGAGGCGGACAGCCTGTCCGCGCTCGAAGGGCAAAGCTTTTTGGGCGAATATACAGGCGTCACCGATCCCATCGGCTCCGATAAGCCCAACCCCGTCTCCCACGTTGCCTACGGGTACGCCACGCATGTGGTCGAGCTGGATGACGAGGGGCGCGTTGCCCGCGTCACCGCCGCGCACGACGTTGGCCGCGCGGTCAACCCCGTGGCGCTGGAAGGGCAGATCGAGGGCGGCGTGGTCATGAGCCTGGGCTATGCGCTGACGGAGGATTTCCCGCTGGATCATGGGAAGCCAACCAAGAAATTCGGCACGCTGGGGCTGTTCAAGGCGGACGCCGTGCCGGAAATTGTGCCTGTCATTGTGGAAAAGGCGTCCTCGAACGGGCTTGCCTGCGGCGCCAAGGGCGTGGGCGAAATCTGCTCCATCCCCACCGCACCCGCCGTGCAGCTTGCGTACTATCTGCGCGACGGGATCTTTCGCACCAAGCTTCCGCTGGAACGAACGCCTTACGATAAAAGCCGAAATTAAAAATCGATATTTTTACTTAAACGTTTGCGTAATCCTATTTACAACACCAAGATACATATGTTATACTATGTCCGTTAAAGGAAAGGGCGACATTGTTGGGAACGAATTTTGTTCGTCCTTTCTATTCCATTTTTTATAGCATATTTGAAAGGTTGTGAGATTTTTTGAACGTACTGATTTTTGCATTGATACTCGGTGCAGCTGCTTTGGTGTTCGCTTTTTGCAAGGCGCGCTCGGTTTATCAAAAGCCCCGCGGCAACGATACCATGCAGCAGATTGCCAAGGCAATCAGCGATGGCGCAAGCGCATTTTTGAACGCAGAATACCGTGTGCTGGTCTTCTTTGTGGCCATCATGTTCGTCGTCATCGGCTTCGGCCTGAAGAGCTGGACGATCGCCGCCAGCTATCTGGTTGGTTCCCTGTTTTCGGTGCTGGCAGGTTTCTTTGGCATGAAGGTTGCAACCAGAGCAAACGTTTGCACTGCTGAAGCCGCGCGTACGCTCGGTATGAATGGCGCTTTGTCCGTGGCTTTTTCGGGCGGCAGCGTCATGGGCATGTGCGTGGTTGGGCTCGGACTGATCGGCTGCAGCGTGTTTTATATGATAACAGGCAGTGCGGATGTGCTTTCGGGCTTTAGCCTGGGCGCCTCCTCCATTGCGCTGTTTGCGCGCGTCGGCGGCGGCATCTACACCAAGGCTGCCGATGTGGGCGCGGACCTGGTTGGCAAGGTGGAGCAGGGCATCCCGGAGGATGACCCGCGCAACCCCGCCGTCATTGCCGATAACGTGGGCGACAACGTGGGCGACGTGGCCGGCATGGGCGCCGACCTGTTTGAATCCTATGTCGGTTCCATCGTATCGGCCGTGGCGCTCGGCGTCACCATCTATGCGGCCAACGGCGCGCTGTTCCCGCTGCTGCTTTCCTCCGTGGGCATTGCGGCCTCCATATTCGGCACCTTCTTTGTACGCGGCGGCAAGAATGCCAATCCGCAGGCGGCGCTGCGCTACGGTTCGTACGCCTCCGCCGTCATCGTTTTGATCGGCTCGATTATTCTGAGCAAGCTGTTCTTCGATTCCTACGGCGCGGCCATCGCGGTCATCGCGGGGTTGGTTGTGGGCCTGGCCATCGGCTACGTCACGGAGATTTACACCTCCGAGGGGCACCGCACGGTCGATAACATCGCCGAGCAGTCGGAAAGCGGTTCCGCCACCAACATCATCAGCGGCCTGAGCGGCGGCATGCGCTCCACCATGATCCCCATTCTCCTCATCTGCATCGGCATCTTTGTTTCGTTTCGGTTTGCGGGGCTGTACGGCATCGCGCTTGCCGCGGTGGGCATGCTGTCCACCACGGGCATGACGGTGGCCGTAGACGCCTATGGGCCGATTGCCGATAACGCGGGCGGCATTTCCCAGATGGCGGCGCTGGATGACGACGTGCGCGCCATCACCGATAAGCTCGATTCCGTAGGCAACACCACCGCCGCCATGGGCAAGGGCTTTGCCATCGGCTCCGCGGCGCTGACGGCGCTGGCGCTGTTTGTATCGTTCTCGCAGGCCGTCGGGCTGACAGCCATCGATCTGCTTACGCCTGATGTCATCATCGGCCTGTTCGTTGGCGGTATGCTGCCGTTCCTGTTCTCGGCGCTGACCATGGAATCCGTCTCGCGCGCGGCGCGCAGCATGATTGCCGAGGTGCGCCGTCAGTTTAAGGAAGATCCCGGCATCCTCCTGGGCGAAAGCCTGCCCGATTACCGCACCTGCGTATCCATCTCCGCCACGGCGGCTCTGCGCGAAATGATCGTACCGGGCATAATCGCCATCCTTTCCCCGCTGGCGATGGGCATCCTGCTGGGCACGCATGCGCTCGGCGGCATGCTGGCGGGCGCGCTGGTAACGGGCGTGCTGCTGGCCATATTCATGAGCAATGCGGGCGGCGCATGGGACAACGCCAAAAAGAGCATTGAGGAAGGCTCGCACGGCGGCAAGGGCAGCGATGCGCACAAGGCGGCCGTCGTTGGCGATACCGTTGGCGATCCGTTCAAGGATACGGCAGGCCCCTCCATCAACATCCTCATCAAGCTGATGACGATCGTCTCGCTGGTGTTTGCACCGCTGTTTTTGCAAATTGGCGGCCTGTTGATGAAATAACCCGATATCCGAAAGCGTTTTGTGCGGAGGGGAGCGATCCTCTCCGTTCTTTTTGCATATTGTCGGTATTTGTGCTATGCTGTAACCATTCTATCGTTTTTTAGGAGGAATGCATCATGTTTCGTGATCAAGCAGGCAATCTGTCTGTTCCAAAAATCGTCGTGCTTGTCATCGTGCTGCTGCTCGTTGCGGGCATCGTCGGCGGCAGCGTCGTGGTCATCAACGCAGGCCAGACGGGCGTTGTGCTGACTTTTGGTAAGGTCAGCGAGAACGTATTGCAGGAAGGCATCCATTTAAAGATTCCGTTCGTGCAAAGGGTCATCCCCATCAACAACCGCATCGTCAAGCTGGAGGTAACGACGGAAGCGTTCTCCAGGGATTTGCAGACCATCTCTTCCGTGGTTGCCGTCAACTACCACATCAACAAGAACATGTCCTACTCCATCTACAAGGATGTCGGGCTTGGTTTTGAGGATGTGCTGGTCACCCCCGCCATCAACGAAATTCTCAAGGCTGTAACCGCCCAATATACCGCGCAGGAGCTGGTGGGCAGCCGCAGCGAGGTTTCCGTGCTGCTCGACGAAGGACTGAACGAAAAGCTCAACAGCTACGGCGTGTATGTGGATGAGCTGAACATCATCAACTGGGACTTCTCGGCCGAGTATATCAGCGCCGTGGAGGCCAAGCAGGTGGCCGAGCAGAACCTGATCAAAACCCGTACCGAGCAGGAGCAGGCGCTGGTGATTGCCAATACGGAGGCGGAAAAGCGCGTCATCGCCGCACAGGCCGAGGCCAACGAGATCACGCTCCTCGCCGAGGCCAATGCGGAAAGCAACCGCATCCTCACCGAGTCGCTCTCGGATGTGCTCATTCGCTATCGGACCATCAACAAATGGGATGGCAAGCTCCCCACCGTTACGGGCGGGTCGGGCACGCTCATCGACATCGGCCTCACCGAATAGTTGCTTGTTGTACAGCAAAAGCGCTGCGCGGTTTTCCGTGCAGCGCTTTTATTCTTACCCTTTTCTTACTCTTTTTAAAATAAAGAGTAAAAGACAAACTTCCCAAAAAGATTCATTTGTAATGGAGTGATCCTTTACGCCTGCTTGCCCGCGATGTACGCCTTGATCTCGCCGCTGACGCCAACATCAAACGGCATCGGCGCATACCCGAAATCCCTTGTGGCGTCCTCGTGCGAATATACGCGCGGCTCCACCAGGCGCTGCACCTTCTCGCGGTAATCCACCTTGCCAAAGGATACGATGTACAGGCCCCATGCGCCCGTAATCGCAATGGCATACGGTACAGACAGAAACCGCGCGGGCTTGCCAAGCTGAACGGCAATGGTGATGAGAATATCCCGCAGCGTAATGGGCGCCTCGCCCGATAGGTTGTAGTGCTTATCGCGCGTTTGCTTTTCGTCGATCAGCACGTCCGCATAAGCGTGGCCGAGGTCCTGCCGATGGACGGGCTGCAGCGCGTAGCGCGCATCCGACACCACGGGCATCACGGGCAGGCGATCCATCATGCGCACGAACGTGATGATGTTGCAATCGTCCAACCCGCCATAGATCATCGTGGGCCTGAGAATCGTCAGCGATACGCCGCCTTCGCGGCAGATACGCTGAACCTCCGCCTCGGTGCGCACATAGCCCTCGCTTGCGCTTTTATATTTGGAGTACATGCCCGTGGTATGCACGCTAATCAGCCTTCTGACCTGCGCCGCGGCAGCCATCTTGGCAAATTTGGCGGGATCACCGATGATGCCGTAGATGTTGAGCGCCGTGTCCACGCCCTCCAGGGCCTTTGCCACAAACGCATCGTCGTCCATATCGCCCGTCAAAATCTCCATCGGCAGGCCGCTTTGGGTCAGCGCTGCGGTGTCCGATGTGGGGCGCACAATGGCGCGAAAGCGCATGCCTTGGAGGCATTCCTTCCGTTCGACCAGCCGCTCGATGGCGTATCTGCCCGAATGCCCCGTTACGCCTGTCAACAAAACAAGTTTTTCCATGCGCTTCCTCCCGGCATCGGCCGTATGACGGCCGAACATGGTTTTTAGTATAACATAAAGTGACAGAATCGTAAATTCTCTGCGATTGGTTGCGTACAATTACCCAAGCGTGTATAATGGGTAAGTACGTTTAACTGCCGAAAAGGGATGCCTATGTACGAAAAATACACCGGATTACCGGATACAACCAAATCACCGCAACAGCCGATCGGCCGCATTCCCATCCCTCCGCAACAGGAGGAAGGCGGCGGCATGTACCGTGATTTTTCGGAGCCAAATACCATGCCAAGAGCAAACAACCACAATCATTATTCGGGCGGATACGGCGGCGGGAGCACGCCGCAGAAGCGTCTGTCCAAAAAAAAGAGACTTCGCCGCCGCCGCATGCTGGTCGGCGGTACGACGCTTGCGTTGCTGATCCTTCTGATTGTCGCCATTGTGGTCATCGTCAAAAGCTGCAAGGAGCCCGTGGACGTGCCAATCGACCCCGCAACCGATACGTTCCGCTCGGGTGTGTATGTCAACGGCGCCGCGCTTGCGGGCTTGACGCTGGATGAGGCGCGCCCCACGCTGGAATCCAACGAGGCCTATGCCATCAGCAACATTGCCATCACCCTTTCGGGCGAGGGCTTTAACGCCGTTGTCAGCGGTGCGGATATGGGCGCAAAGAGCAATCTGGACGAGGTGCTGACCACCGCGCTCAGCGGCGACGCGAACCAGGTTTACTATACGACCATCAGCATCGACGAGGGCATGCTCGCCACGCGCATCGATCAAATCAACGAAACCCTCAGCGCCCCGCCCACCGACGCGACGTTCACGGTGGAGTTCTCCTCCACAGGCAAACCCACCTTCAACTATATCGAAGGCACGGCGGGCCGCGGGCTGGATGTGCACGCCACGGCGGAGCTTGTCAGCGAAGCGCTGAAAAACCAGCAGTTGCAGTCAACCATCACGCCCGCGCTGACCACCATTCAGCCTGCCGTTACGGTGGCGGATCTGCAGGCCAACACGCAGTTGATCGGCTCGTACAGCACCACCTACGACTTTAAGGGCACGGCCGAGGATACGCTGGAGCAGCGTGAGGTGCTTATTCCCAACCGCGCCTTCAACGTTGAAAAGAGCGCGGGTCTCATCAACAACCAGGTCATTAAGCCGGGGCGTACATGGAGCTTTAACAATGTCGTGGGCAACCGCACGGAGAAACGCGGCTGGAAGGAAGCCAACGGCATCTTCGGCGGCGACCGCTACAATTTGCAGTATGGCGGCGGCGTCTGCCAGGTGAGCACCACGCTCTACAACGCTTTGCTGGCATGCTATCCGAATATCGAGATCGTCTCCCGCCGTGCGCATTCCATCCCCTCCACCTATGTGGAGAAGGGGCTGGACGCCACCGTGGACAGCGACCATATCGATTTCAAGTTCAAGAATACCTCGGAGTATCCGATGTATATCTTCTCCTACTGTGTGCCCAACAAGCGCTCCTCCAGCCGCAAGCGCGATATCCATGTGCTCATCTACGGCAAAGCGCTGCCCGAGGGCGTCACCTACAAGCCGCACACGGAGCTGATCGAGGAAACGCTGCCGGGCGAACCCGTCATTGTGGACGATAAAACGCAGTATGTCGGTGTGGAAAGCATCATCGCCGAGGCGCGCTCGCGCTATGTGCTGGATGTGTTCATCGATCGCTACCTCAACGGCACCAAGCAGGAATCGATCTTCATGTATACCGATACCTACGAGGGGAACCCGCTCAAAAAGAAGGTCGGCATCATGCCCACACCCTCCCCCTCGCCCACGGCGACGCCCGTACCCACCCCTAAGCCCAATCCCATGGATATGCCGTAACGTTTCGGCGCGCCGCGCCAGGCACAGTCCAAATATGCATGACCAAAGCCAAACGCGCTGCAAAAGCGCATAAAAAAGGAGCCGTCCGCGAGGACCGCTCCTTTTTGAATGGGTAACGTTACTTGACTTCGCAGGTTGCGCCAACTTCCTTGAAAGCGGCAACGATCTTCTCGGCCTCTTCCTTGGAAACGCCTTCCTTGACGTTGCCGGGCGCCTTGTCGACGACTTCCTTGGCTTCCTTGAGGCCAAGACCCGTCAGCTCGCGGACAACCTTGATGACCTTGATCTTCTCTGCGCCGACATCCTTGAGTACGACGTCGAACTCGGTCTTCTCTTCGGCTTCCTCGGCAGCGGCGGCGGGGCCTGCTACGGCAACCGCGGTGGCGGCGGCGGAAACGCCAAACTCTTCTTCGAGCGCCTTCACCAGTTCGCTCAGCTCCAAAACGGACATCGCTTTAATATCAGCGATCAATTTTTCCTTATCCATACGATCCTCCTAAATATTGAAAATTCTTTGTTGCGTTGTTACGCTTGTTCCGATTGTTTCTTTGCGATCTGGTCGAGCACGATGGCAAGACCCGAAATCGGCGACATCATGCTGCCAAGCAGACGCGCAATGAGTACCTCGCGGCTGGGCAGATCGGCGATGGCGTCCACCTTCTTGGCGTCCGTCACGGTGCCTTCGATGATACCACCCACGATTTCACACTTTTTGACCTTCTTGACGAAGTTTTTCAGGATACGCGCGGGCGTAACCGCATCGTCGTAGCCGAACGCGAACGCGTTGGGGCCTTTGAGCATTTCGGAAATGCTCTCGTCAATCCCGCTGGCCTTGCAGGCGCGTTCCATGATGTGGTTTTTGATGACCAGATAGTCCAGCCCTGCCGAACGCATTTCGTTGCGCAGATCCGTTACCTCGGCAACGGTCAGGCCACGATAGTCAAACACGACCACGCTCGACGCCTTTTGAATCTTCTGGGCGATTTCATCCACCTGAGCGGCTTTGGCTGCAATGTTCAATGCATTTGCCATATTGTATGTTTCACCTCCTTAAACAAAAATGAAAATCCTCCTGCCAAAAGACAGGAGGATGCAATACAATATCTGTGCTTGCACACCTCGGCAGGTCTTACGCGGTTGCCCGCAGCCGGCTGTCTTTGGCGTTTCCGAACTTTGTTATTCTATCACGCGCATGCTGCATTGTCAACAGCATCCACGCAATTTGCGGCGGCAGGCACATCGGCAACCCGACGGCCCGCCAAACGCCGCAAGTTGACTTAGAACTTCATGGTGTTGAACTTGACGCCCGGGCCCATGGTGGACGACAGCACAACGCTCTTGAGGTAGGTGCCCTTGGCCGCAGCGGGCTTGGCCTTCATGATAGCGTCCATGAGGGTGTTGAGGTTCTCCTCAAGCTTCTCAACGCCAAACGAGGCTTTGCCGATGGGACAATGGCAGATGGAGGTCTTGTCCACGCGGTACTCCACCTTACCTGCTTTGATCTCGCCGATGGCCTTGGCGACATCCATGGTGACCGTGCCGGACTTGGGGTTGGGCATGAGGCCCTTGGGGCCGAGCACGCGGCCGATGCGGCCGACGAGGCCCATCATATCGGGCGTGGCGACGCAAACGTCAAAATCAAACCAGTTTTCGGTTTGAATCTTTTTGACCAGATCTTCATCGCCAACGTAATCTGCGCCTGCCTCCTGCGCCTCGCGCGCCTTGTCGGCCTTGGCAAACACCAATACGCGGACGGTCTTGCCCGTGCCGTGCGGCAGGACGATTGCGCCACGCACCTGCTGATCGGCATGGCGGGGGTCTACGCCCAGACGGATGGAAGCTTCGATGGTTTCATCGAACTTCGCCTTTGCGGTGGAAAGAACGAGCTCCAGGCCCTCGTGCACATCGTACGCGCGGGCGGATTCAATGCTCTTTTTGCTTTCAAGATACTTTTTGCCGTGTTTCATTTCTCGCTCCCTCCTTACTCGCCAACCACGATGCCCATGCTGCGGGCGGTGCCCGCGATCATGCGCATAGCGGCTTCCACATCGGCGGCGTTGAGATCGGGCATTTTGAGCTCAGCAATCTCACGCACCTGTGCCTTGGTGATGGTGGCCACCTTGGTCTTGTTGGGGGTACCGGAAGCCGTCTCCAGGTTGCAGGCCTTCTTGATCAGAACGGCCGCGGGCGGCGTCTTGGTAACGAACGAGAACGAGTGATCCTGGTAGACCGTCATCACAATCGGGATGATGAGGCCCGCCTGCTTTTGCGTGCGCTCATTGAATTCCTTGCAGAATCCCATGATGTTCACGTTGTGCGGTCCGAGCGCCGGCCCGACCGGCGGCGCGGGCGTCGCTTTGCCTGCAGGAATCTGCAGCTTTACATAACCTGTGATTTTCTTTGCCATAGTTTGCTGTTCCCTCCTATTATTTGTGGTAAACGGGGTGCCTCCCCCTGCCACATACATGATCGGACATGGCGCATGCCATACCGATCAAACTGAATCATTATAGCTTTTGCACCTGTACAAAGTCAAGCTCCACGGGCGTTTCGCGGCCAAACATGGAAACGGTCAGCTTGACCTTTTGCCGTTCGGCGTCCAGCGCCTCGACGCGGCCGATGAAGTTTTCGAGCGGGCCGGATACGACGCGCACGTTCTCGCCCACCTCGATGTTGAGCACGATGGGGATGCGCTCCACGCCCATGGCCGTCACTTCTTCGTCCGTCAGCGGAATCGGCTTGGAGCCGGGGCCGACAAAGCCCGTCACGCCGCGGGTGTTGCGCACAACATACCAGGCGCGCGGATTCATGACCATTTCCGTGGTCTTGCCGCCGCCCTTTTCGGCAGGACGCTCCTTTTCCACCACATCGACCAGCATCTTGACCATCACATAGCCGGGAAACACCTTGCGCTGTGTGACCTTGCGCTTGCCGTTGGGCTGGATTTCGATGGTCTCCTCGCTGGGATACTTCACTTCGAGGATGAGATCCTGCATGCCAAGGTTCTCGACTGACTTTTCGAGATCCTCCTTGACCTTATTCTCATACCCCGAGTAGGTATGCAC
>CAZRIT010000028.1:0-21145 GCA_964600225.1 uncultured Oscillospiraceae bacterium
TGGATTCCATGTTCATGACCAGGTTTTCGCCCATGACGGCAAGGCCGATGAGGCCGATATCCGCTTTTTTCATAAATGACTGCTCCTTATCTTTTCACTCTGGCGTTGCCCTGCCAGATGCTCCAAACCTGCTCCTCGTCGGCGGGCAGGGCGTAATCTTGCAGCATGGTGGTGGCCAGCGCGCCCGTGGCCCACCCGAAGTGCAGCGCGTCCTCGGGCGAGAAGCCCTTCAGCACGCCGTACAGCAGGCCGCCGACAAAGCCGTCGCCGCCGCCGATGCGGTCCAGCACGGGGATGGCGCGCGGCTCGGCCACATACCAATCGTCGCCCGAAAGCAGTATGGCGCCCCACATGTGCTCGTTGGCCGAGACCACCTGCCTAAGCGTGGTGGCAAACATCCTTGCGTGCGGGTACTGCTTTTTGACCTCTCGGATCATGCCCTTGAAGCCCTCGATCTTGGAGGCCAGATCCTTGCCGCCCGCCTCGGGCCCCTTGACGCCGAGCGCAAGCTGGAAGTCCTCCTCGTTGCCGATGAGGTAATCGGCCTCGGACGCGATCTCTTTGAATATGGCGGAAAGCTCCTGCTCGCGATCCTTCCAGAAGGAGGCGCGGTAGTTGAGGTCGAACGAAATCTTGGTGCCGTATTTCTTGGCGGCGCGCGCAAGCTCCAGGCAGAACCTGCCCGTATCGGGCGACAGCGCGGCGATCAGGCCGGAAACGTGCAGTATCTCCACGCCCTCGTCGCCAAAGATGCGCTTGAGGTCAAAATCCTTGACGTTGAGCGTGCGGCCCACCTCGCCCGCGCGGTCGTTGTGCACGCGCGGCCCGCGCATGCCAAAGCCGCTGTCGGCAATGTTGAACTGGTGCCGATAGCCCCACGGCCCGCCCTGCGGCACGTCCTTGCCCTCATACTCCAGGTTGCGGCTGCGCAGGTCGTTTTTGATGAATTGTGCGATGGGGCTGCCTTCGACGAATGTTGTGAGCACCTTAACCCTGAGTCCCAGCATGGCGGGGACGGTTGCCACGTTTGTTTCGGCGCTGGTGGCCTGCATGAAAAAATGATCGGAGGTGTGCACCGGCTGGCGCGTTGCGGGCGTGATGCGTACGCCCATGCTTGTCGGCACGACAAGCGCGTATTGCTTACTCGAATCCATTTGGCTTTCTCCTTTGCTTAATGGTTAAGCACGGTGTGCTTACGGTTACGAATGATTGTATGAATTGGCAGGGAAACCATATTTATCATAGCGCGTTTTGGTTGGCGGTTCAATAACAAAATTCCGAATTATTCGGATTGTGCGGTGGAACAGGTGTTTTGTGCGAATGAATATGTGGTACAATATTGAATAAGTAACATCGTGACGGCGGCGGGCAACGGCGGCAGTGCGCGGCCGCGCCGACGGTACGGAAAAAGGAGCGAACGGGAATGATACATAAAACGCTTGCAATCTGCATGCTGTGCGTGGCGCTGCTTGGCTGCGGCGGCAGGGAGGCGGCCAAGCCGACGCAAACGCCCGAGCGCGCGCCCGTTGTGCTGGCGGCCAAGGCGACGGAAGCGGCCGAGACCCCCGCGCCGAGCCCGACGCCCGCATCCTTGGCGCCCACGCAGGCGCAGCCCGTGACGGCGCCCGATCACACCGTGGACGCCATCGTGGCCGACGGCGCGGCGGTGCGTGAGGAAAACGCCGCAATCGTCGGCAGCGAATTGGGCAAGGCCCCGCTCAACGTTTCCGCGGGCGGCAGCATCCAATTGCTTGGCGGCACCGTCGCCGCGGCCGATGCGGGCGTGCCGTGCCTTAGCACCGCGGGCGACGCGGCGGTATCGCTGACGGGTGTGACCATGACGGGAACCTTTGCGCGGCTGGCCGAAATCGACGGCGGCAACTGCGCGCTCACGGCCGCGCGGCAGACGCTGGCGGGCGACGTTTTGCTGCGTAACGGCGCGGCGTTCAGGCTGAACCTGACGGAGGCAAGCGTGTTTACGGGCGCGTTTGCGGCCGAGGGCGAGGCGGTGGCGCACATCAGCATGAGCGCCGACAGCGTGTGGAGCGTCACGGCAGAAACGACCGTGGGAATACTGGTCAACGCCGACGCCAAGATGACCAACATCCGTTCCAACGGTTTCACCGTCTACTACAACGCCGAGCTTGCGGAAAACGCATACCTCAAAGGCGGCGGTTTCCTGCTCGACGGCGGCGGGTTTTTGACGCCGCTGATCTGACGGACGGTTTTATGACAATACGGAATGAGGAAGCCATCCAACGGCGCAAGGCGGCCGAGCGCAAGGCGGGCATTGCGGCGCGCGACGCCTTGACCGAGGCCGAGGTGCGTGCGTTTAGCCAAAGCATCTGCCAATATCTGTTCAATACGGCGGAATATGGAACATCGCAGGTGATCCTTTCCTACCGCGCCGTGGGGCACGAGGCGGATTTGACCATGCTCGGCGAGGCGGCGCTGTGTGACGGCAAGACCGTCGCCTACCCCGTGTGTTTGCCAAACAGGGCCATGGCGGCCGCCGTGCCGCAGGCGCCCGATGCGTGGGTGCGCAGCGCTTTTGGCATTTGGGAGCCCGATTTGGCGCGCGCGGACGTCATTTCGCCCGAGCAAATCGATCTGGTGCTCACGCCGTGCGCCGCCTTTGACGGCAAAAACCGCCGCATCGGCATGGGCGGCGGTTACTATGATCGGTATTTGCCAAGGTGTACCAAGGCGACCGCCATCGGCGTTGCGTTTTCCGCGCAGCGTGTGGAGGATGCCGCCTTTGACGCGCGCTTCGACGTGCCGCTCTACTCGGTGGTAACGGAGCTGTCGGGCGCGGGCGCTGCGACGGGCTGAGACGGCTCGGCGGGTTTGGGCTCAACGGGCTTGGACTCCGCAACGGGCGCTGCCTGCACAACGGGCTTGGGCTCGGCGGGCTTGGACGCAAAGACGGGCTTGGATTCCGCCGCGGGACGGAACGAGGATAAGGGTGCGGCGGCGGGTGTTGCGGCCGCAATCTTTTTGATCAAAAAGCGGTAGCGGATGACGCACCAAAGCGCCAGCGCGCCATCGAGCATCAGCGCGACGCCCGCGGCGATGGTGGCCGTGCGCGCTACGCGGAAGGGGTTGAACAGCAGCACCAGGCCCGCCGCCAGCGTCACCGCGGCGCACACCAGAATGGGCAGCCACCCGCCGCCGTTGGCGCGGCGGATATTGACGGCCATCTGGAGCCTGAGCACGCTGTCAACGATGACCACAAGGCCCACGATCAGCTCCAGCGCCTGAATGACCGCTGCGGCGCGGAACAGGATGTACGCGCCCAGCAGGATGCACGCGGCGCCGATGGCCAGGCCGAGCTGCATGTGCTCGGGATCGATCTGTTCAAAAAAGTATGTGATGGCGCTGAACAGGCCGTAGGCGACCATCAGCCCGCCCAGCAGGTAGCAGAAGATATCGTGCGCGGCGTCGGCCCAGAAGGCCAGCACGGCCCCGAGCGCAATGCACCCGACGGCCAGGCAGAGCAGCTTGATCATGGTACGTTTTGACATATGCACAACTCCTTATCGATTTGTGGGTAACGGCTTGGATGGCAATGGGTATTTGATGAATAGGTTGTTTCGGCCTTTCCTTCATTATACTGGAATTGCCCATATTGTCAAACAGGGCGCGCAAACGTTGTCGAATCCATAAAATATCGGTATCATTTAATCGATTTTAAACTATCGAATACCTTGCTATGCGCAATTGTTATATGTTATAATCGGTGAAGCAATCAGGGATTGGTTTGGTCAGCAATCAATTAGGAGGATACATATGGCTAAGCAGAAGACGGTTGTCGCATTTAAGGGCACGGCGGAGCAGGAGAAGCAACTCAAGCAGATCATCGCACGCAACAAGGACCTGCCGGGCGCACTGATGCCCATTTTGCAGGAGGCACAGGTACTGTACGGGTATCTGCCCATCGAAGTGCAGACCATCATCGCCGAGGGGCTTGGCATCTCGATTGAAGAGGTGTACCAAGTGGTCACGTTCTACGGGCAGTTCTCGTTGAATCCCACGGGCAAGCACCGCGTGGCGGTATGCCTGGGCACGGCCTGCTATGTCAAGGGCTCGCAGGATATACTGGACGAACTGGAAAAGCAGCTTGGCGTCAAATCCGGCGGCACCACGCCCGACGGGCAGTTTACGCTGGAAGCCACGCGCTGCCTGGGCTGCTGCGGCCTGGCCCCCGTCATCATGATCGATGAGGAAGTTTACGGACGCCTCGTGGTGGGCGATATCAAGGGGATACTGCAAAAGTATCGCTGATAGGCGCGTTCCCATCCTACGTTGAAGGAGTCAAATATATATGAAGATTCGGCAGATTGCGGAGCGGATCGACGCGAAAATCCTGTGCGGCGAGGACTTCCTGGATGAGGAAGTGCTGTCCGCCTGCGGCAGCGACATGATGAGCGACGTACTGGCCTATGTCAAGGACCAGGCGGTTCTGCTGACGGGGCTGGTCAATGCGCAGGTCGTGCGCACGGCCATGATGATGGACATGCGCTGCATCGTGTTTGTGCGCAACAAGCGGCCCACGGCCGAGATGGTCGAGCTGGCCCGCGAAAACCACATTGCGATTTTGACCACGGCGGAACGCATGTACGACGCCTGCGGCAAGCTCTACGCAGCGGGCCTGCAGTGCAGGGAAGCCTGATATGGACAACGCCCTGCGGTTCCATTTTGATGTGGATGGCGACAACTTCACCTCCGCGGGCGCCGCGTCTGTGGAGGTCAAAAAGAAGCTTCGCCAGCTCGGCTTTCCCGCCGAAATGATACGGCGCGTATCCATCGCCATGTATGAAGGAGAGATCAATATGGTGGTGCACGCGCGCGGCGGCGAGGCGGATGTGATCATCGACAAGGGCTGCATCACCATCATTTTGACCGATCACGGGCCGGGCATCAAGGATATCGAACTGGCCATGCATGAGGGCTATTCCACCGCACCCGACAACATCCGAGCACTCGGCTTTGGCGCGGGGATGGGGCTGCCGAACATGAAGCGCTATACCGATAGCATGCAGATCGAGTCCGAGGTTGGCAAGGGTACCAAGGTGACCATGCAGGTGATCGTACCGTAATCGACTATGCAGAGGGTGCGTATGGAACAACAATACAAGCATTCGGTTTCCCTCGATATCGATAAGTGCAAAGGCTGTACCAACTGCCTTAAACGCTGCCCGACGGAAGCAATCCGCATCCGCGACGGGCACGCGGTCATCAACTCTGCCATGTGCATCGATTGCGGCGAGTGCATCCGCGTTTGCCCCTACAAGGCCAAGAAGGCCACGTTCGACCAAATGGAGGATATCCCGCCCCACAAGCATACCATTGCGCTGCCCGCGCCGTCGCTGTACGGGCAGTTTGACAATATGGACGACGCCGACTACATCCTGCAGGGCCTGCTGGATATCGGCTTTGACGATGTGTTCGAGGTGGCGCGCGCGGCGGAACTGATCACGGAGTACACGCGCCGCTACATGAAGCGCGGCCACTACAACAAGCCCGTTATCAACTCGGCCTGCCCCGTCATCGTGCGGCTCATCAGCCTGCGGTTTCCGTACCTGTGCGATCATGTCATCCCCATGCTGCCGCCCATCGATCTGGCGGCGGATATCGCCAGGAAGGAAGCGCACCAAAAGCACCCCGAATGGCGGGATGAGGATATCGCCATCGTGTTCATATCCCCCTGCCCCGCCAAGGCCAGCTACGTCAAAAACGGCTTCATGGGCCGCAAGAGCAACATCGACTATGTCGTGTCCATGAGCGAAATCTATTTTAAGCTCATCGCCAGGATGAGCAAGGACAAGCCCCCGCAGATCGCCGCGGCAAGCGGCATGATCGGCATGAGCTGGGCAAGCACGGGCGGCGAATCGTCCGCTTTGCTCAACGACCGCTATCTGGCCGCCGACGGCATTGAAAACGTCATCCGCGTGCTGGACGAAATCGAAACGGGGCAGTTCCCGATGCTGGAATTTGTGGAGCTCAACGCCTGCAACGGCGGCTGCGTCGGCGGCGTTGCCACGGTGGAGAACCCCTACATCGCGCGCGTACGGCTGCAGGTGCTGAGGCGCTACCTGCCCGTTTCCCAAAACCGCCTGCCCAAGGCGGACGAGCGCGCAAGGGAGTATCTGCCCAGCGACATCATGTTCGGCGACAGGCTCACCTATATGCCTGTGCAAAAGCTGGATGACGACATGGCCGTGGCCATGAAGAAGATGTCCGAAATCGAGCTGATTGCCGAAACCCTGCCTGCGCTGGACTGCGGCTCGTGCGGCGCGCCGACGTGCCACGCGTTTGCCGAGGATATCGTCAAGGGCGAATGCACGGTGGACGAGTGCATCGTGCACATGCGCGAGCGCATCCACGAGATGCTGGGGGGCAAGGGCACATGACGGTCGGCAAGCTGAAAGACGCGCTGGGACTGACGGCGTTTGCGCTGCCCGACGAGCTGCGCGAGGTGACGGGCGGCTATGCGGGCGATCTGCTGAGCTGGGTGATGGGGCGCGCCATGGCGGGCGATGCGTGGGTAACGATCATGTCCAACCCCAATATCGTTGCGGTGGCAAGCCTGGCCGATACGGCGTGCATCCTGCTTGCCGAGGGCGTGCAGCCCGATGCGGGCGTGGCCGAAAGCGCGGAGCTTCGCGGGGTCAACCTGCTGGGAAGCGCGCTTTCCGCATACGAACTGTGCGGGCGGATCCAAGCGCTGCTATGAAGCCGCTCAAGTGCGATTTGCATGTACATTCGTGCCTGTCGCCCTGTGCCGACGACGACATGACGCCGTTCTCCATTGCGGGGATGGCCAAGGTGATCGGGCTGGAAGCGGTTGCTTTGACCGATCACAACACCTGCGGCAACTGCCGCACCTTCTTTGACGCGTGTGCGCATTACGGCATTGTGCCGATTGCGGGGATGGAGCTGACGACGGCGGAGGAAATCCATGTCGTGTGCCTGTTTCCCGATCTGGAACGGGCGGAGGCGTTTGAAACGGCGTTTCGCCCGCACCGCAGCCCCATCCGAAACCGCACGGCTGCGTTTGGCAATCAACTGCTCATCGGCACCGACGATGCGGTGCTTGGGCAGGAGGAGGGGCTGCTGATACTGGCAAGCGACCTCGACCTTGCCGCCGCCAAGGCGCTGGCGGAAACGTACGGCGCGGCGGTCTACCCCGCGCACATCGACCGCGAGGCCAACGGCATCCTGGGGATACTGGGCGGCATGCCCGATCGGCCGCAGTTTGCCGCGGCGGAACTGCACGATCCCGGTCGGTGGGATGCGCTGCAAACGCAGCACGGGCTGCCGAACACGCGCATCGTCAGCGCATCGGACGCCCACAGGCTGTGGGAAATGGGCGGCTGCGAGCTGCCCGTGGAGGCGGATTGCGACGCCGTCATCCGTTACCTGAGGGGACTATGAAGGAGCTTTCACTCAACGTGCTCGATATCGCGCAAAACTCCGTCAAGGCGGGGGCGCTGCATATCGATATCACCGTCGAACGGGCGGGCGGCATGCTCACCATCACCATTGCCGACGACGGCTGCGGCATGTCCGAGGATTTTCTTGCCGCGGTGACCGATCCGTTCACCACCACGCGCACCACCCGCAAGGTGGGCATGGGCATTCCGCTGTTCAAGCTGGCGGCGGAGCAGACGGGCGGCACGTTTTCCATCGCGTCCGTGCCCGACGACGGGCAGGGGAACGCGCACGGCACAACGGTGCGGGCGGTGTTTGATGCGTCGCATGTGGACTGCGCGCCCGTGGGGGATATGGCGTCCACGGTGACTACGCTCATCCAGGGCAGCCCCGATATCGCCTGGACATTTCGCAGCGTGACCGACGGGGAGGAGCTGACGCTCTCCACCGACGAAATGCGGGAAATGCTTGGCCCCGAGGTGCCGCTCGATACGCCCGAGGTACTCGCCTGGGTGCGGGACTTTCTGACACAACAGGCCGAGTAACGGCTTGCCGAGTGATAGATGTACACTATTCAACAAAGGAGAGAGCACACATGAAATCATTGGAGGAACTGGCTCAGATTCGTGAGCGTATGAAGGGGAAAGTCAACCTGCGCGAAGGCACGCACGATATCCGCATCGTGGTCGGCATGGCAACCTGCGGCATCGCCGCGGGCGCGCGCCCCGTGCTGAACGCATTGGTCGAGGAAGTCGATAAAGAGGGCCTGGGCGACCGTGCCACGGTGACGCAGACAGGCTGCATCGGCATCTGTCGGCTCGAGCCCATCGTGGAGGTCTTCGACAGCGGCAAGGAAAAGGTTACCTACGTCAAGATGACGCCCGAGAAGGCAAGGCGCGTGGTAAAGGAACATATCAAAGGCGGCAAGCCCGTCTTGGAATACACCATTGGCGATAACTAACGGGAGGAAACCGAAATGATTCGTTCGCATGTACTCATCTGCGGCGGCACCGGCTGCACAAGCTCCGGCAGCCCCGCCATCCGCGAGCATCTGCAAAAGGAGCTCAAGGAAAAAGGACTCGACGGGGAAATCCAGGTTGTCCAGACGGGCTGCTTCGGCCTGTGTGAGCATGGCCCCATCATGATCGTCTACCCCGACGGCACGTTTTACAGCCGCGTCACCAACGACGACGTGACCGAAATCGTCGAGGAGCATCTGCTCAAGGGCCGCCCCGTGCAGCGCTTGATCTATAACGAAGTGGATGAAAACGCGCCGCATGGCATCACCAGCCTGTCGGATACGCCGTTTTACAAATCCCAGTCGCGCGTTGCGCTGCGCAACTGCGGCAAGATCAACCCCGAGGTCATCGACGAGTACATTGCCGTCGACGGCTATCTGGCGCTTGGCACGGTGCTGACGCAGATGACGCCGCAGCAGGTGATTGACCTGATGAAGGCTTCGGGTCTGCGCGGCCGCGGCGGCGCGGGCTTCCCCACGGGCATGAAATGGCAGTTTGCGGCCAACAATCAAAACGACGTCAAGTACGTTGTCTGCAACGCCGACGAGGGCGACCCCGGGGCGTTCATGGACCGTTCCGTATTGGAAGGCGATCCGCACGCGGTGCTGGAGGCCATGGAGATTGCAGGCTACGCCATCGGCGCCACGCATGGCTACATCTATGTGCGCGCCGAGTACCCCATTGCGGTCAAGCGGCTGCAGATTGCCATTGCGCAGGCGCGTGAATACGGCCTGCTGGGCAAGAACATATTCGGCACCGATTTCTGCTTCGATATCGATATCCGTCTGGGCGCGGGCGCGTTCGTGTGCGGCGAGGAGACGGCGCTTTTGACCAGCATCGAGGGCAACCGCGGCGAGCCGCGCAACAAGCCCCCGTTCCCCGCCAACAAGGGCCTGTTCGGGTATCCGACCATCATCAACAACGTGGAAACCCTTGCCAACATCCCGCAAATCATCGTCAAGGGGCCCGAGTGGTTTGCATCCATGGGCACCGAAAAATCCAAGGGCACCAAGGTGTTTGCGCTCGGCGGCAAGATCCAGAATACGGGCCTTGTGGAGATTCCCATGGGCACGACGCTGCGCCACATCCTCTACGATATCGGCGGCGGCATCCCCGGCGGCAAACAGTTCAAGGCCGCGCAGACGGGCGGCCCTTCGGGCGGCTGCATCCCCGCGCAGCATCTGGACACGCCCATCGATTACGAAAACCTGGCCGCCATCGGCTCCATGATGGGCAGCGGCGGGTTGATCGTCATGGATGAGGACAACTGCATGGTGGACGTGGCAAGGTTCTTCCTGGAGTTTACGGTGGGTGAAAGCTGTGGCAAGTGCGCGCCGTGCCGTATCGGTACGCGCAGGCTTTTGGAGATGCTCAACAAGATCACCGAGGGCAAGGCCACGCTCGAAGACCTCGACAAAATGGAAGAGCTGTGCTACCACATCAAGGGCAACGCGCTGTGCGCGCTGGGCCAGACGGCGCCCAACCCCGTGCTGAGCACGCTGAGGTACTTCCGCGACGAGTACGAGGCGCATGTTGTCGAAAAGCGCTGCCCCGCGGGCGTATGCAAAAAACTGGTGCGCTACACCATCGACCCCGACAAGTGCAAGGGCTGCACCAAGTGCGCGCGCAACTGCCCCGTCAGTGCCATCAGCGGCAGCGTGAAGACCGCGCATGTGATCGATCAGGATAAGTGCATCAAGTGCGGACTGTGCATCGACAACTGCAAGTTCGATGCAGTCATCAAGAAATGAGGAGGCAGGAACGATGGATAAGGTACATGTGAAAATCAACGGAATCGACGTACAGGTTCCCGCCAATTATACGATTCTGGAAGCCGCGCGTGAGGCGGGCGTACGCATCCCCACGCTGTGCTACCTGCGCGAGATCAACGCCATTGCCGCATGCCGCATCTGTCTGGTGCAGGCAACGGGCGTGCGCGGCCATGCGGCGGCGTGCGTGCAGCAGGTGGCCGAGGGCATGGAGGTTGTCACCAACACGCCCGAGCTGCGCAAGGCCAGAAAGACCACGCTGGAGCTCATCCTCAGCAACCACCGCATGGATTGCCTTTCCTGCGTCAGAAACGGCGACTGCGAGCTGCAGGCGCTGGCGCGGGAGTTTGGCGTGGACGAAAAGAAATACAAGGGCAGCGAGGATCTGACCCCGCAGCTGGATACCAGCGCGCCGCACCTGGTGCGCGACAACAGCAAGTGCATCCTGTGCCGCCGCTGCGTGGCGGTCTGCAAGCATAACCAGCATGTGGCGGTTATCGGCACCAACGAGCGCGGGTTTGATACGCATGTGGGTTCGCAGTTCGACGTGCCGCTGGGCAACACCAGCTGCATCCACTGCGGACAGTGCATCGCCGTGTGCCCCACGGGCGCACTGACCGAGCGCGACGATACCGAGCAGGTATGGGCGGCGCTGGCCGACCCGAAAAAGCACGTCATCGTCGGCCCCGCGCCGAGCGTGCGCGCACAGCTTGGCGAGTGCTTCGGCATGCCCATCGGCACCAACGTGGAGGGCAAGCTGGTATCGGCTCTGCGTCGGCTGGGCTTTGAAAAGGTGTTCGACGTGGACTTTGCCGCGGACGTCACCATCATGGAGGAGGGCACGGAGCTGCTGGAACGCCTCGGCAACGGCGGCAAGCTGCCTTTGATCACCTCCTGCTCGCCCGGCTGGATCAAGTTCTGCGAGTATTACTATCCCGACATGGTGGAAAACCTCTCCTCCTGCAAGAGCCCGCAGCAGATGTTCGGCGCACTGATCAAAACCTACTACGCCGAAAAGATGGGCTGGGACCCCAAGGATGTGTATGTGGTTTCCATCATGCCCTGCACGGCCAAGAAGTTCGAGGTCTCGCGCGATCACATGAGCGCGGCGGGCGAGGGCATCGCCGATGTGGACGTATCCTTGACCACCCGTGAGCTGGCCAGCATGATCAAGGCCGCGGGCCTGATGTTCGAATCCCTGCCCGATGAAGCGTTCGACCCCGCCATGGGCATGGCCTCGGGCGCGGCGCACATCTTCGGCGCAACGGGCGGTGTGATGGAAGCGGCGCTGCGCACCGTGGCGGAAATCGTTACGGGCAAGCCCCTGGACAAGGTGGAATTCATGGCGGTGCGCGGCGTGGAAGGCATCAAGGAGGCCGAGTACGATCTCAAGGGCACCAAGGTGCGCGTTGCGGTCACCAGCGGCCTCGAAAACGCCTCCAAGCTGCTGGACATGATCAAATCGGGCGAAAAGGACTACCACTTCGTCGAGGTCATGGCCTGCCCCGGCGGCTGCGTCAACGGCGGCGGTCAGCCGCATCAGCCGGGCAGCGTGCGCAACTTCCTCGATCTGCGCGCGGAACGCGCCAAGGCGCTTTACAATGAGGACGGTGCGATGGAGCTCAGAAAGAGCCACGAAAACCCCGTGGTCAAGGAGCTGTACGATACCTACCTTGAAAAGCCCGGCTCCCACAAGGCGCACGAGATACTGCATACCGAGTACGTCAAGCGCAAGGTCTATTGACCGATTGCTTGGTTGAAACGGAAAAACCGATACAACAAACCGCCCTGTCCGAAAGGACAGGGCGGTTTTTATGTTATGCTATGTTATGTGCGGAACGCGGGCTTGCCGTCAGGCGGCGGGCGTTTGATCGCCGTGATCCGCGCCGGCCTCGGCCGCCGCGGGCTTGGGCAGGTGCCGAAGCGCCTTCGACAGCGCGAGGATGACGATGAGCTGCAGCGGCACAAGGATCAGCGTTTGCAGCGCGCGCGCGGGCAGCAGCCCCGCATACGGCGCGCCGTAGAACAGGCTGATCCAATAGGAGTTCAGCAGCAGGCTCAACAGCAGCTGGTTGACGGCGACCGCGCCGAGAATGCGCAAAAACGTCTGTTTTTGTCGTAAAAACAGCCCGAACACAAAGCCCATCAAAAAGGCCGTCAACGTAAAACCCGGGAAATATGCCGCAATGGGGAACAGGATTGCGCCGACAAAATCCGCCAGCGCGCCCACGATGCCCGCATGCAGCGGCCCCAGCAGGATGGCGGCGGCCACGATGGGGAGGAAGCTCAGGCCGATCTTCATATTCCACACGGAAAACGACAAAAAGCGGGACAAAACGACCTCGATGGCGGTCAAAAGCCCCATCAGCACAATGGTTCTGGTGTCGAAACGGATGCGAAAAACGGATTCCTTCTCAGGCATGATAACCCCTCCCTGTTTGCTGTGTTGCCACAAGAAGAGGACGGCTCTCGTTGCAGCAGCGGATGCGGTACGGTATCGCGGGCTTTGCTTTGCCCTTCGTCCGTCGGCGACATCCCATCCGACGGTACTTAACGCACCATACCTACTCTGTAACGCGTGTATCAGCGCGCCTTATGGCACCGCCAAATCAGCCACCCAAAGCCCACGCCGCCAAGGATGTTGCCAATGGTCACGGGCAGCAGGTTTGCCCATAAAAAGTTGCCCCAGGTGAGCGCGGCCAAATCGACCCCGCGCTGTGCGGCAAGCGCCGCATATTGCGGAATGCTTGCGGCAAACAGTCCCGCGGGAATGTAGTACATGTTGGCGATGCAGTGCTCGAACCCGCAGATGACGAACACGCACACGGGCACGAACGCGCCCACAACCCTGCCCGTCAAATCCTTGGCGCACAGCGACAGCATCACGCCCGCGCACACCAGTATGTTGCAAAGGATACCCATCACCAGCGCGTTTTGGAACGGCATGGCGCATTTGCCCGCCGCGGTTTTGATGACATAGACGGCCAACGCGCCATCGGACAGGTTGTACTGCCCGAAGAACGCGCAGCCCGCGGCCACAAGCAGCGCGCCCACAAAGTTGCCGAAGTATACGATGACAAGGTTTTTGACCATGCCGCCGAGGGAGACGCTTTTTTCCAGCACGGAGATGCCCATCAGGCAGTTGCCCGTAAACAGCTCCGAGCCCGTCAAAATGACCATCATCAGCCCGAACGGGAACAGCACGCCGCTGGCCAGCCGCATCGTGGCGCCGTTAGGCATGCCGTGGCCGACCGTGCAGGCCGTCACCGCGCCAAGCGCAATGAACGCGCCCGCAAGCACGGCAAGCAGCAGGGTTTTTACAAACGGGGCGGAGGCTTTGCGCGCGCCGATGGCGGCGTAGCTATCCACAAATTCGGTGGGGGAAAGCAGGTTCATGACAGTGTCCTTTCCGCGGCCTCCGCAACGTGCTTGGCCAGGATGGCAGTGGTGACGGCGCCTACGCCGCCGGGTACGGGCGTGATGGCGGACACGACGGGCTCCACCTCGGAAAACTGCACGTCGCCGCAGAGCCTGCCGTCGGGGCCAACGTGGATGCCCGCATCGATCACGCACTGCCCCGCGCGCACGGCGGCAGCGTTGATCAGCTCCGCGCGTCCCGCCGATACAATGAGAATATCCGCCTCGCGGCAGATGTTGGGAAGATCCTTTGTTTTGGTATGGCAGACGGTGACGGTGGCGTTTTGGTGCATCAGCAGCATGGCCACGGGCCGTCCCACCACAAGGCTGCGGCCGATCACTACCGCGCGCTTGCCCTCGGGCGCACAGCCATAATGCCGCAACAGCTGCATGCACGCCGCGGCCGTACAGGGCGGAAAGCCCTTTGGCTCATTGGCAAACACGCCCGCAAGCGAGGCGTCCGTAATGCCGTCCACGTCCTTTTCGGGGCGCAGGGCATTGCGCGCGGCAGCATCGTTGATGTGCTTGGGCAGGGGCCGCAGCAGCAGGCAGCCGTGTATCGAGGCATCGTCGTTGATGCTGCGGATGGCCCTTAGCAGCGTTTCCTCGGCGGCGGATGCATCCAGCGCAACGCATTCCACTGAGATACCCAGGCTTTCGCAGCGTTTGATGGCATTGCGCTCATACGCCATATCGCCGTCGTTTTCGCCCATGCGCACAATGGCAAGGCGCGGCGAGACGCCGCACATTTTCAGTTTCTCAATGCGCTCGGCCAGCTCCCTGTTCAGCGCCGCCGTGACCTCGGCGCCCTTCCAAACCTGCGCCATGGGTCAGTCCCTCCCGCGGATGCGCCGCTGCGCCTCCGCATACACGCGCTCCGCCAGCGGCACATAGTGCGACAGCATCCCGTCGGCCTCCGCTTCGAGCGTAAGCGCATGCGTGCGGTCGGTCAGCAAACGCGTGTTGATGAATACGCTCAGGCTTGCGCTTTGCAGCGCCGCCTTGCAAAGCGCTGCGCCGCAGCCCACATCGGAGATCAGCAGCGCGCTGCACGTTTGCAGCATATCGGACAACAGCTCGATCGCCTCGCCACAGCAATGCATCATTTCCATGGGCGCTTTGCAGGCGTCGGTCAGCGCCGTTTCCATAACTGCCTGACGGCTTGGGTTGTCCCTGGGGATGGAATAGGCCTTGGAAAGCGGGGCGAAGTTCTCCGCGTCCAGATCGACCAATTCGAGCAGGCGGCCGCGCACGCGTTGGCAGCGATCGAGCATGCGGCGGATATCCTCCGCCACGTCGGCGTACTGCTTGCGGCCAAGCGTCAGGTTGCCCGCCATTTCGCAAAGCGCCGCGCCCAGCGCGCCCGCAAGCGCGCTCGCGCCGCCGCCGCCCGGGACGGGTTCCCGCGAGGCCAGCCGTTCGGCAAACGCCGTGCAGCTTAACGTAACCGGATCGTGCATGCGTGTGCGACTCCTTTTATATGGAATGAACGCCGCAGAACGTCCGCGGCGTTGACGCGCTTAGAACAGGCCCGAGATCTTGCCATTCTCGTCCACGTCGATCTTTTCGGCCGACGGCACCTTGGGCAGCCCCGGCATGGTCATGATATCGCCCGTGAGCGCCACGATAAAGCCCGCGCCCGCGGATACCTTGAGGTTACGCACGGTAACGGTAAAGCCCTTGGGCGCGCCCAGGAGCGCTGCGTCATCGGAGAAGGAATACTGGGTTTTTGCCATGCAGATGGGCAGCTTGTCGTAGCCCAGCTCGTTGAGCTTATCCAACTGCTTGAGGGCGTTGGGCGTGTAGTTGACGCCGTCGGCATGGTAGACGCGCGTGGCGATGGCGTGGATTTTTTCCTTGATGGAGGCGTCCGACTCGTAGCAATAGCGGAAGGTGTTGGGCTGGTTGCAAAGCGCGATCACCTCGTTGGCAAGCGCCTTGCCGCCCTCGCCGCCCTTGGCCCAGACTTCCGAAAGGGCCACGTTGACGCCGAGCTCCCTGCACTTGTCGTTGACCAGCTTGAGCTCCGCGGCGGTATCCGTTGGGAAGGCGTTGATGGCTACCACGCACGGCAGCCCGAACACCGTTTTGATGTTTTCCACATGCTGCAACAGGTTGGGCATGCCCTGTTCCAGCGCGGTGAGGTTCTCCTTGCCCAGATCCGCCTTGGCCACGCCGCCGTGATGCTTCAATGCGCGCACCGTGGCCACGATGACCACCGCGTCGGGGTTGAGGTTGCCCGCGCGGCACTTGATATCCAAAAACTTCTCCGCGCCCAGGTCTGCGCCAAAGCCCGCTTCGGTAACGACATAATCGCCAAGCTTGAGCGCCGTCTCCGTGGCCACGATGGAGTTGCAGCCGTGCGCAATGTTGGCAAACGGACCGCCATGGACAAACGCGGGTGTGTGCTCCAGCGTCTGCACCAGATTGGGCTTGATGGCGTCCTTGAGCAGGGCCGTCATGGCGCCCGCCGCGCGCAGGTCGCTCGCGGTAACGGGGTTGCCGCTGCGGCTGTATGCAACGACCATGCGGGAAAGCCTTGCCTTGAGATCGGTCAGGTCGGTGGAAAGGCACAGCACGGCCATAATCTCGGAAGCGACGGTGATATCAAACCCGTCCTCGCGCGGCACGCCGTTGGCCTTGCCACCAAGCCCGCAGACGATGTTGCGCAACTGCCGATCGTTCATGTCCACTGCCCTGCGCCAGGTAATCTGGCGGGTATCGATATCCAGCGCGTTGCCCTGCTGGATGTGGTTGTCGAGCATGGCCGCCAACAGGTTGTTGGCAGCGCCGATGGCGTGGAAATCGCCCGTAAAGTGCAGGTTGATATCCTCCATGGGCACAACCTGGGCGTATCCGCCGCCCGCCGCGCCGCCCTTGACGCCAAACACGGGGCCCAGCGAGGGCTCGCGCAGGCACAGCACGGTGCGCTTGCCAAGCTTGGTCAACGCATCCGCCAGCCCGACGCTGGTGGTCGTCTTGCCCTCGCCCGCGGGGGTGGGGTTGATGGCCGTTACGAGGATGAGCTTGCCCTTTTTCGGCAGCGCCTTGAGGGAGTGGATATCCACCTTGGCCTTGGTGTGGCCGTAGGGCTCCAGCGTGTCCGCGCCGACGCCGATTTTTTGTGCAATATCCGTTATCGGCAGCATGGTCGAAGCCTGTGCAATTTCGATGTCGCTTTTGATGGTCATGAGTCATCCTCCTAAACATTGATAAATGCATTATAAAGGTTGAGAATACGGCTGTCAATATAATATCCCCATTATACTACGTTGCATCGCGCGACTGCAAGCGCTATCGGGCGGTAGTTTGCTTGTCACGCCACAATGGGTATGATAAAATGTTATCATGGAAAGGGGGCGTGGAAAACAAGCTGCGCGGCGGTTCGTATTCCATGCCTAGTGTGCCGAACATGCGTATTTTGATTCAAAACGGCTTGGTCGTCAACGGCGACGGGGCGGAAATGCGGGATGTGCTGACCGAGGGCGGGCGGATTGCGGCTGTCGGGGCGCTTGGGTGCGTTGCCGCGGACGAGGTGATCGATGCATCGGGCATGGTGGTGCTCCCGGGGCTCATCGATACGCATACGCATTTTGATTTGGAGGTTGGTGATACCGTTACCGCCGATGATTTTGCCACGGGCACGCGCGCCGCGGTGCTGGGGGGTACCACGACGGTGCTGGATTTTGCCACGCAAAACCGCGGGGAAACCATGCAGGACGCGCTGGACAAATGGCACAAAAAGGCCGCGCGCGCAAGCTGCAACTATGGCTTCCACATGGCCGTGTCCGAGTGGAACGCACAGCGCGCTGCCGAGCTGGACAGGATGATTGCGCAGGGGATTACATCGTTTAAAATGTACATGGTGTACGACAGCATGCTGGTCAACGACGGCGAAATTTACGATGCGTTACAGCGCACGGCCGAAAGGGATTGCATCATCGGCGTGCATTGCGAAAACTTTGCGCTCATCAACGCCCGCGTGCGGGAGCTGAAGGCGGCGGGGCGGCTGTCGAGCGAAGCGCACCCCGTGTCGCGCCCGAACGATGTGGAGGCCGAGGGCGTGGCAAGGCTGATGCGCATTGCGCACCTGGCCGATGCGCCCGCGTGGGTGGTGCACCTTTCCACAGCCGAGGGGCTGGAGGAGGCGCGGCGCGCGCGCGCGCGCGGGCAGGAGGTCTATTTGGAGACGTGCCCGCAATATCTTACCCTGGATGCGGCGCGCTATCTGGACGCCGATGCAAGAAAGTTCATCATGTCTCCGCCGCTGAGGGAGGCGCGCGACCGCAGGGCGCTGCTTGCGGCCATGCGGCAGGATGAAATCGACGTGGTGGGCACCGATCACTGCTCGTTTACCATGGCGCAAAAGGCATTGGGCAAGGACGATTTTTCACGCGTGCCCAACGGCGGCGCGGGCGTGCAGAACCGCCTGCAGCTCGTTTGGACGTATGCGTACCGCGCGGGCGATATCACGCTGGAGCAGTTGGCGCGGCAGCTTTCTGAAAATGCGGCAAAGCTTTTTGGCATGTACCCGCAAAAGGGCGTGATTTGCGAGGGCGCGGACGCCGATATCGTGGTGTACGATCCAAGCGGCGAGGGCGTGATCTCCCACCGCACCAATGCGCACAATTGCGACAATTCGCCTTTTGAGGGCATGCGCGTAGAGGGCCAAGTGCGGCATGTACTGCTCAACGGCGTGCATACCGTATCGAATGGAAAGCTGATTGCGCCCCATGGTGGGCAATATGTGGCGCGCGGTGCGTCGCTGCGGCCGCGCAGGCGGCGGGAACCGTGAACGTTGCGTGCGCGCTGCTGGCCGCGGGCAGCGGGAAGCGCTTTGGCGGGGATAAACGCATGCACCCGATCGACGGCGTCGCCATGATCGAGCGGGCGCTGAGGGTGTACGGCGCGGCGGCGTTCGAACGGCGGGTGCTGGTGACGCGCACGGGCGATGGCGAGATTGCGTCGCTGGGCGCGGCGTACGGCTTTGCCGCGGCGGAAAACCCGCTGGCCGCGCAGGGCATCGGCACCAGCGTGGCGGCGGCGGTGCGGAAGCTCCTTTCCGACGGGGCGCCGCCCGACGGTATCCTGTTTGCCGTGGCCGATCAGCCGTATTTGACGGCGGCGACGGTGGAACGGCTGACGGAGCGGTTTTGCGCGGAGAAGGATTGCATCGTGGCCCCGTGCTTTGGCAATCGGCGCGGCAACCCCGTGCTGTTCCCGTCGGATATGTTTGGCGAGCTTGCGGCGCTTTCGGGCGATGTTGGCGGCAGCGCGGTTATCCGACGCCATCCCGACCGCCTGCGGCTTTGCTCGGTTGCCGATGGCAGGGAACTCCATGACATCGATTTTTATCAGGAGGTGCGCCCATGACCGAGGTCATCCTTGGACACATCATAGAGGCCAGAACGCCCGAGGCGGCGACCATCACCGAAAACGGCTGCATCGTGCTCGTCGACGGCGTGATCGAGGGCGTGTACGACGCCGTGCCGCCAAGGTACCGGGCCGCGCCCGTGGTGGATTACCGCGGCAAGCTGATTTTGCAGGGCTTTACGGATATGCATCTGCACGCGCCGCAGTATACCATGATGGGGCTGGGCATGGATTTGCCGCTTTTGGAGTGGCTCAAAACCTATACATTCCCGACCGAGGCGCACTTTGTCGACGCCGATTACGCCGTGGAGGTGTATGAACGGCTGGCGAGCGCGCTGATTCAAAACGGCACCACGCGCGTGTGCATGTTTTCCTCCATCCATACCCCCGCCACGCTGGCGCTGATGCAGGCGCTGGAGTACGCGGGCGTGTGCGGCTATGTGGGCAAGGTCAACATGGACCGAAACGGCGGCCCGAACTATCAGGAAACCACCGATGGCAGCATGCGCGATACCCTCTCCTGGCTCAATGCTGCGCGTGATTTTCGGCGTGTCAAGCCCATCATCACGCCGCGCTTTACGCCCGCGTGCACGGATGAGCTGATGGCGTGGCTGGGCAGCGTGGCGGAGGAGCGCGGGCTGCCCGTGCAATCCCACCTGTCGGAGAATTTGGCGGAGGTTCAGTGGGTGAAGGCGCTCTGCCCCGATTGTACATACTATTGGCAAACGTACGATCGCTACGGCCTGTTCAACGAGCGCACCGTCATGGCGCACTGCGTGCACCTAAGCGGCGACGAGATGGACGCCATGGCGTCGCGCGGCGTGCTGGCGGCGCATTGCCCGCTTTCCAACATCAATATCTGCAGCGGGTTCCCCGACGTCAGGGCGCTGATGGCGCACGGCGTGCAGGTGGCGCTGGGCTCCGATGTGGCGGGCGGGGATCAGCTTTCGATGCTAAGCGTGATGGCGGCGGCCATCCGCATGTCCAAGGCGGTGCGCATCGCTTCCGATTGGCAAACGCCGTTTTTGAGCGTTTCGGAGGCGTACTACATGGGTACCACCGCGGGCGCGCGCTTCTTTGGCGCGGGCGCGGGCTTTGCTGCGGGCGACAGGCTGCACGCGGTGGTGATCGACGATCAAAACCTGCCAAGCTTTCCTGCGGAAACCGTGCGCGAGCGGTTTGAGCGCGCGGTGTACCTGGCGGGCAAAAGCGATATCGTCGCCGTCTATGCCGACGGCCGCCGCGTGGACAATTGACGGCCTGCGGCATGCAAAAAACGAAAGCGCCTTATAAAAAAGGATACCATTTGTTAAATAGCGGATGCCATTTGTCAAAAAACGGATGGAATTGATAAAAATTGAGAATCAATTCCTTGGTTAACAGGGCCGCATTTGCACATCCTAACGCGTGTTAGGATGTGTTTTTTATGCGGCTTTGTTTGGTGCTGTCGGTATGCCAGCTGATTCTCATCGGCACGCACGTTACCGATCGGGCGCTCGAACGGTTGGGCGTGCGCCGCGCGGCGGCTGCGCTGACGGCCGTGGCGGTGCTTTTGACCACGGGATGGGAGCTGCCCATCCTGACGGATTGCGCGGTGCATCCTGCGGCGCTGCTATTGCCCGCGTTGGCGGTATGGCTGTGCAGGCGCCGCCCCGTGGGAAGCGCGCTGATGGCGGCGGCAGTTAGCGGGATTGTGGCGTGTTGGGCGGTTTCGACGTTCCCAGACGCATTGGAACAGGGCATGCTCATGGGCCTGCCTGCGGCGCTGGCGGCCATGCTGTTTGCCGATGCAAGGCAGGGCTTGCTCTGCGCGGTGCTTGCGCCCGTCGTGTGCGGGTTTTGCATGGCGGTGCAGGATTGGTATTTGTTTGACATGTTCTACCTGCGGCTCGGCTCGGCCGTGCAGCTCGACGCCATCCTGTTTGCGGGTACGGCGCTGATGCTCAGGCTTTGCCTGCCACCCGTGCGTCGGACGGACAGCGCGCGCGGCAACCCCGTTGAGGCACAACAAAAGGCTTGATTTTTTCTCGGCCATGTGTATAATAGTATGTGCAAACGGGGTTATAGCTCAGCTGGTTAGAGCGCTACGTTGACATCGTAGAGGTCGTTGGTTCGATCCCAACTAATCCCACC